>MWEH01000152.1 GCA_002070965.1 Firmicutes bacterium ADurb.Bin080
TGAAATGATGTTGTTTGTGGATGCAATCAAAGAGTATGCCCTGGAGTTCCTGAACTATCGGATTCCTGATCCGGAGCAGCAGACAGAAATTTTTGGTGAAGATTTGCAGAGTTGAAATAAAGTTGTATATTTGCAATACCAAATTAAGTGTACGATGAATGATTTTTGCAATTTACCGATTTTAAACATACCCCGTCACGGGCTTAAATTCCTTCAGGTGGAGCGTACACTCCCAGGGCCTGAAGGTTTTTTTGTGCCGGACGGGGTTCTATTTTTGTGTCATGAGTGAGGGGTGGATAATGTTACACAGAAAGATACGTGACCATTGGATTTGGAAATCAGACCATAGATTTAAATGGTGGATTGATGTTCTTTTAAGTGTAAATCATTGCGACAATAAGGTTTTAATAAAAGGAACTTTAATTGAATGTAAAAGGGGACAGTCTGTAATGAGTCTTGACACATGGGCAAAGAGATGGAATGTGACGAAAAAGACAGTAAAAGATTTTTTTGAGTTGTTACAAAAAGACTCAATGTTAGTATACGAAGGGATGCAAAATACTACACGCATAACGGTTTGTAATTACGATAGTTATCAGGGTATGGTAAACGATACGGAAACACAAAGTAAACGCCAAGTAAACGCTACGGAAACGCTGACTGCACCCAAACAAGAATTAAAAGAAGGCAATAATGATATAAATATATCTTTTGATGTTTTTTGGGAGGCTTATGGTAAAAAAGTGGGGAATAAAAAACTTTGCATTAAGAGATGGAATAAATTAAAAGATCAGGAACGTCAGACAATAATTGATACACTACCTTCGTTTTTAAAATCGATAAGTGATAAGAAGTATTTACCATATCCAGAAAAATATCTGAACGAAAGAAGATGGGAAGATGAAATTTCTATATCTCCAGTAAAGAATAATTCACCCGTGACTCCCGCTTATATAATCCCAGGATGGCAATCAAGATGACAGAACAAGAATTACAACAAATCATTTATAACAAATGATGAGTTTAATTACGATGCTTACAATAGAGTATGCAAACGGTAACTATATTTCAGAAAGTAACGGAGGTTAATAAGCCTTATCATGTTCCGGTAAGCGTTATAGTTGATCGTATCAGAAACGGCAAAGATCGTGTTCTTATAGATATGCTTCGCATGGAACCTGATCCTGAACGTCGGAGAAAAATCAAAGTAAAGATTCCGGCTATTTGTTTCTCTGGTATATTTTCAAAACACGCTAATGATGCCTGTGTGAAACACTCAGGACTTATTGCTATTGATTTTGACCATTTAGGTGAACGTCTGCCGGAATTGCGTAAGCGACTTGAATCTGATCCATATACTTTCATTTTATTTTTGTCTCCCTCTGGTGACGGACTAAAACTTGTGGTAAAGATTCCGGACAGTATATTGACGCATGAGTTTAGCGCACGAGCTTTAACTGATTACTATGCAGATGAACAATTAGATGAATTTAGGGATATTGCAAGATTCTGTTTTTCAAGTTATGATCCAAATATTTACTATAATCCAGACAGTAAAATTTTCACCACAATAAAAGAAGAACAGATAATCAAAAAGGTTATCCGCACTTCTGGACCGCTTACAGACAGTCATGAGATACTTGCAAAAATAGAAGAACGATTTACGGAAGAAGGTAAATTTTATGCAGACGGGAACAAGCATAATTTTCTTGTATCAATGTTTGGAGCAACAAATGTATTTGGCATATCATTGAACGAAGCAATATCACTTGTGTCTTTCAAATATCATAATGCAGCATCGACAGTTGATATGAAAGACTTTGAGAAGATAGCAACAAGTGTTTATAATAATTATTCTCATCAGTTCGGCAGTTGTACTTTTAACGGTAAAGGTGATGCGATTGAAACTATTACACAAAAGATTGTCAAAATAACTGATTTGGCAATTGATCTGCCACTAAAGGATGTAGTTTACCTGGATGCCGTCAGAGATAATATGCTTGCCACGTTTCATAATGGTCGCAGTCGGGGAGAATCTACTTATTTTGATACATTGGATGAGAGATTCAGATTCAAACGTGGTGAGCTTACTTTGATGCACGGTATAATGAACCAGGGCAAGTCAACAATGATGATGCAACTCTGCCTTATTAAGTCTGTAAAAGATGGGTATAAGTGGGCGTTTTTTTCTCCGGAGCAAGACCCGCCTTCAGACTTCTATGATGATATTGTGCATATGTATGTCGGCAAAAGTACACTGCCATATTACAGTAACCAGATGACCGAAGAAGAGTTTATTCGTGGAATGGATTTCGTTCGCGATCATTTCTTTTTTATTTATCCAGAGGATGACAGTCCTACGCCTGAATATATAAATTCACGATTTGAGGCAGTAATCTATAAACATCATATCGATGGGTGTGTGATTGATCCATATAACCAACTTGACAACGATATCCGAAAAACCGGAGGACGTGAAGATTTATATCTCAGTTCATTCCTGAGTCAACAAAAACGATTTGCACAAAGACATAAGCTGTTTATGTTTGTTGTGGCACATCCAAAAGGAACGGTAAAAAGAAACAACAATGGAGATTTCGAGGTTCCTGATGTGTATGACCTGGCCGGTGGTGCTATGTGGGCTAATAAATGCGATAATGTTATTTGCACCTTCAGACCTTATCATCGGTCTGCTCCTGGGAATAGAGATGTAATATTTTACAGTCATAAGATAAAGAAACAACGTCAGTGCGGAACGCCTGGTGAAGTGAAGCTACAATTTGATCCGGCAACAATGCGTTATTATGAGAGCAATATGTTGAGCCTTCGTGCTAATCCATTGGAGGATGCACAAAAAAGAACAATAGCTAATCCTGATTTATTCATTGAAAGCAAAGAATCATGCCCGTTTTAACACAACAAGAATATCACAATCTTAAAAATTGGGTTCGACACGATATGGAATCGGATAAATTAATTGAACTGACACACAAGCAAATTGATGCTTTCAAAATACTTATTGCTGAAGAATATGGATGGCCTTCATTTACGCTAAACTTTTCAAAGGATATGAAACACATCATAAAAATA
>MWEH01000153.1 GCA_002070965.1 Firmicutes bacterium ADurb.Bin080
CCGACCGAGAAAAACTCTTGGTTTTCTAACACCGTTAGAAGTTTATATTAATTGCGCTTAGTCATTGAACACAGCACCTACATATCTAATATCTGAAAATATTATTTATAAGAAATCAGGTAAATTATGAAAACAATTGTTACAGCTGATGATTTCGGTCTTAGCCCAGGAATTAACAAAGTAATAATTGACTTGTTAAAACAAGGAAACATAACCCAAACCAGTATCTTAATGGGATCTTATTTTACTGAAGATGCAATAAATCTCTTCAAGTCTGAATGTCCAGATAAACCGCTTGGCATTCACTTGTCACTTACTTTCGGCAAGAAAATATCATCTTACAAGTTGAATTTACTTTCTTCAAAAGATTTTATGTTAAGACTTACATATCCCAAACTATTATTTTTATTGCTTAATCCGTTAACCAGATTATTTCTTCTCAGTCAGGTAGAGAAAGAATTTGAAGCACAGATATTAAAACTCAAAACCTACAATATCCCAATCAATCATATAGACAGCCATCAACACGTTCACATGATTCCCGGCATTTTCAAAATCGTAAAAAAACTAGCAGTAAAGTACAGAATAGAAAACATTAGACACACCAATGAATCATTTTTTATCACAAAATCCGTTATAACTAACAATAGCTCATGCAACATTTCAGGAATAATTAAGCATATAATAATCAGTTGCTTTACCTTTTTTGCATCCAGTCCAAAAGATTCATATTTTTTCAGCATTCTTCACAGCTGTAAAATCAAACCTGGTTTAATTGATTACATTTCTTTTCAGAATTTGTCTAAGAAGTACAATTCAGTCGAAATCATGGTGCACCCAGGACTTCCCGAACTTGATTTGAATCATATTTCTTTAATAGACAAAAGAGAAATCAAACAGGCATTAAGCTCTGACCGGTTAAATGAAAATGAAGCATTAATAGAAATAAGCAATCACTTACTGTTTTCAAATTCTTCCATATCATAGTATAATGCAGCATGTCTGCTTAAATCATACAAATTGCATTTTGCGCTATGAGTATATTCTGATTTAATTTCCTCAAAAATAGCTTTTTTTACACTTTCCTTTTTTAATTTATTTATTAATTCTAATCTCTTATTCCATTCTTTTTTTACTTTATATGAATCATATGCTGTCCTAATATAACTCTCGGGAAAATATAATAGAAAAGAGTAAATCAATACTGTATTCATAATTTTAACAGCGATTTTATTATTCTTAAAATCTATTTTATAAATCATTGAAACCAAAGCTATTATCGCAAAATATACAATAGGCATTTGCGCTCTGTCTGGAAACTGAGGCGAAAGAATCATTGCAAAACACGACAATACCGATAAAGCCGGATATACCAAACACAAAGATATTAACTCTTTATTCTTTAAATCATTACGGAAAAACGGTTTTATGAATAAAATTGCAAAAATCATAAAATATAATTCTTTCAATTTATAGATTCTATATGAGCATACTCGTATTCTTTTCCAAAAATATAATATGTATTCAAAAATTCCGTTTAATGATTCAACTTTCTGCTCTCTTCTTGTATAATTCCCCGGAGCGGATACCATTAAAGTAAACCCTATTATAAAACCGGTTATTCCGAGAATTTCCCAATTGCTGAATTTTTGTTTTTTTATAATTTTAAATAAACAATAAATTGTTAAAACAAGAAAAACAGCCGCTCCCGAATGTTCGTTTGACCAACCTGCAAAAATTCCTGAAATAAGCATTAGTAATCCGAACCACTTACTGTAATCTCTTTTACCTGAGAAATTCAGTCGAAAAGGAAGAAGAAAAGCCAAAAGAAAGACTGCCGTCCATAAATAATTACAACTTCCGGTTAACCAAATAATGTTTTGCCCCCATGAAGGAAGAAATATCCATAATAAGATATTAATTAAAAGATAAATAGATATCTTAAATTCTTTTAAGGTTCCCGCAGCGTGTATATAGATTAAAAGAATAAATATGACATAGACAAAAGAATTTGCCACATTAAAGATCATTTTGTCATAAATCAAAAATAACTGACAGATAGAATGGGCTATATTTCTCCCACCCCATAAATGCCAATGATTATACTGAGAAACAATAACATCACGAAGTCCGGATACTCTAATATTATCTGAATTTCCAAAAATAAAAGAATATAAATAATCGTCAGCTAAAAGAGGCGTAAGACAATTCAAAAGAAGAATTAATGCGAGAGATATAGCAATTACCGAAACAACCTTCAAATACCGGAATTGATTTATTCGCAACAATATGCTCTTTAAAAATAACATTAAAAAATCCTGCATAAGTATTATAAAATTTTCTTTTACAAACAATTAGAATTAAACAATATGAATTACAACAAAAAATTAATTATATGATATCAAAAACTTATTTAATTATTACTATATAACAATTTTTTTTAATCATTATATGCTTGTCAAATAATCCCTTTCATTTTCCAGTGACATCAAATATTTCGGAGGTGAATTCACCATGAAAAGAATTGAAGAATGGGCAAACAAACTTATTGCCAGCAAAATCGACCCGGAT
>MWEH01000154.1 GCA_002070965.1 Firmicutes bacterium ADurb.Bin080
ATACTATTCACGGAAGAGATGATAATGCAGCTATGAACATATTAAATGAGGGGCTTAGATTATTGAGTACTTAAAGAAAACAGAATACTACTGTAGGGACTACAGGAAGTTACGCCTATGGAGATGGAGAATACGAAGTCTATGAAGTAGGAATCTCGACACTTTAGTGATGAGAAGTTCAAGTAATACATTAGTGTGTATAGCACCTATTTTCGAAATCCCCTAGTTCGCATCTATAATGTATCCGGGTCTTCTCCGTTTGCTATCAGTAAGAATCTCAGAATAATCTCTATTCTCGTATCGGGAGTTTGTTTCTTGTTATTGAATACAATGGTAGGAGGTTCACTCGGGCTTAAAACTGCTTCCTCCGAAAAAGCATCCATAGCTTTGAATACATTCGGATTATTAAAAAGTGAGTTGTCATAAAACATTAACCCCATACCATAACCTGTTGCGGTGACCTGTTTAATGTTAAGCGATTGAGCCAGATGTTTGATTAGCCCAACTTTTATTAGCCTCAGGGCAGGCACGGGAATTTTCCCATCCGAATCTTCATAATGCTTAATTAATTCCTTCTCTTCATCAATTCCAGTTAAAGAGGAAACTCTCTTATAAAAGATAACTCTCCTTTCGGGAGCAAATATATAGTTCTCTGGCAAATAAATATCTCCATCAATTTTAATATCTGTTTGTCTTACAATGCTGACTTGTTTGCCCTGTAATTCATTAACGGATTCGTCGAGCAACCTGCAGTACATATCATAACCGACTTTTTGCATATTCCCGTGTTGCTCTCTGCCAAGAATATTTCCAGCTCCCCTGATCTCAAGATCTTCCATTGCAATCTTAAATCCACTTCCAAGTTCGGTATACCTTGTCAACGCATCCAACCTTTTTCCTGCATCAGATGTCAACACTTTCCCTTCCCTGACTGTAAAGTATGCGTAGGCCAAATTGTGGCTTCTTCCGACTCTTCCCCTTAGCTGATATAACTCGGATAAACCTAGCATATCGCTGTCAATTACTATCAGAGTGTTTGCGCTTGGCAAATCAATCCCGTTTTCTATTATTGTGGTAGAAACCAAAACCTGGTATTCCTGTTTATAAAATGAGTTTATTCTATCCTCAAGTTCGGATGCTCCCATCTGCCCATGAGCGTATGTAACGGCAATATCATCCCCTACCAATTCCTGGACCCTCTTGAAAAATCCCTCTATTCCCTGAACCCTGTTGAATAAAATAAAGACTTGGCCACCTCTGCCTACTTCTCGCTTAACCGCATCTTTTATCAAAGAGTCGGTGTATTCTACAACATATGTTTCAACTGGTAATCTGTTTTGGGGAGCATTCTCCAGGGTTGAAATATCCCTTATTCCGCTAAGTGCCATATGCAAAGTTCTGGGAACAGGTGTCGCCGAAAGAGAAAGAACGTTCACATTATTTTTCATAAGTTTGATCTTTTCTTTTTGCTCTACTCCGAATCTTTGCTCTTCATCCAAAACCAGCAATCCTAAATCCTTAAACTGAACGTCCTTGCTAAGTATTCTATGAGTAGCCACAACGATGTTTGTCTTTCCTGACTCAATATCCTTCAACACTTGTTTTGTTTTTTCGGGACCTACAAACCTTGAAAGCATGTCAATATTTAGTTCATATTTTTTCAGTCTTTCACTTATAGTATTGAAGTGTTGCTGACATAAAATAGTGGTCGGAGATAATATTGCTGCTTGCTTACCTTCCAAAATGGTTTTAAATATTGCTCTGATTGCAACTTCTGTTTTTCCGAATCCCACATCTCCGCAAAGAAGCCGGTCCATAATCTTTCCCGATTCCATATCTCTTTTAATTTCATCGCTTGCAAGAAGCTGATCATCCGTTTCAGTAAACTCAAAATCATCTTCCATTTCCTTTTGCCAATAAGTATCCGACTGGTATTTGTGTCCCTTTGTCTTAAGTCGTTTTTTGTAAAGATCCACAAGGTCTATTGCCATCTCTTTGATGGATTCTTTTACCTTATCTTTTAATTTTTCAAAATCCCTGCTCCCCAGTCTATGAATTGTTGGCTTGCCACCACCGTTATATCTTTCGAGTTCATCCATTCTGGACACTGGGAGATACAACCTGTCCTCATCCTTGTATTTGATAACGTAGTAGTCATTAATACCACTTCTTGTTTCCATTCTGATGAGCCCTTCGGATATTCCTATCCCGTGGACATCATGAACAACATAATCCCCTACCTCGGGCATTATGAATCTTTCCCTTTTCTTCTTAAGGCTTTTGTTCTTGGTTTCGCTTCGTCTTATTACGTCATCAGTCCCAATAACAACCAGTTTTGCTTCTGGAAAAGAGAACCCGCGAGCAATAAAATATGGATAAATAACAAGGTTGAAGTCCGATTCCAAACTCTCATCAACTACAGCTTTTAATTCATTATTTAAGAAAAAATCTTTTAAATATGCCGCTGATTCTTTTGTCCCGGCAAAGATCATAACCCTCGTTCCGAACTCAAGGTTGCCCCTTACATTTTCAGAGAGCAGTTCGTAATTCAGACTATATTTGGGTACACTCGGAGCCTTTATGTTAACTAGATAATCAGGTTCAAAAATTGTGTTCCCGGAAGTTACATTCTGGAAAGACAGCAAGGTTCTTTTCTTAAGTATTTCTACCACGGTCTCTTTCGCTATCAGGCTCTTCTTATGCTCTGCAGTCACTTCTCCTTCTTCAACGAAAGCTTTAACCCTGGTATAGTGAGAATTAACTATCAGTTTGACCTTGTCGTCAATAATAGAAGGCTCATCAAGTACAATTACAGCATCCTCTCTAAGATACTCAACTATGTTTGACATATGCTCGTAAAAGAAAGGAAGAGCCCATATGAGAGCCGGGTCATTAGGGTTTGTTTCCAGTCTGAAAATATTCTCATCAAATATCTCTTCCAGTCTTCCTTCAGCATACTTTCTTTCTGCCTGGAGCATTTTAAGGATACTTTTAGCCTGATTTGGGGATATCAATATATCACTTTTAGGATAAATGGTTGCTCTGTCCACTTCTTTAACGGATATCATCGTTTCGGGAGCAAACACCCTTATTTTTTCGATTTCATCTCCGAAGAATTCGAGCCTTATTGGCATATCTTCGCCGGTTGGGAATATATCTAAAATGTCTCCTCTTTTGGCAAAATCACCGTTATCAGAGACCACATCCTCTTTTCTATATCCACCTGTAACCAGCTTTTCTATAATCTCTTCCTGGCTAATTGCCATTCCAGATTTGAGGCAAATAGTTGCCTCTGAAACAGTAACCGGATCGGGAAAATATTGTGTCAGTCCTTCAGCAGATATAACAGCCCCAGCGGCCTCACCCCCAATAATTTTACCAAGCGCTGCCATTCTTTCAGCGAGCGACTCTTGGGAGGCGATAGCAATATTCAACAAAAGTTCATCCTTTTCAGGAATGAGCACAACCTCACCATCGGCGTAATCACTTAAAATCCTGTGGGCTTCCCTAGCCCCAAGCCTGTCGCTTGCGACATATAAAAAGAACTTTTTAAGTCTTGTTGCGATAAAATACCTTGTGTTCTGGGCAGCATAAAACACCGAGGAAGATTTTTTACCCCCCACGGCTTCGACTAGCGAAATCATCTTTTCGCCAAGATTTTCAACCCGTAAAAATTTCGGTAACATATATCTATTTATAAGAATGCCCTTTCAAAAACAACATGAAGAACACTCGTTCAGTGCTTAATTATATCAGTTACTGATAGAAAATAAAAGAAGAATACTTTGGTTTTCTTTCTTTTTCCCCACTAAATTCTTTTCAGTAAATTCCCAAAGTAAGTTCCACAGTGGAATTTGAAGTGGAAGTTAGTGTGGGAAGGAATTTGCGGTAGAATTTAGTCTGGGAAATTTACCCAAACAAAGGAGGGACCGCAAATGAAGGAAAGGAAGAACAAACATTTAACATTTGATGAACGACTGGAGATACAGGAGTGTCTGACTAGAGAGATGACATTCAAGGCAATCGGTAGGCATTTAGGGAAGGATCAGACAACGATATCAAAAGAGGTTAAGAGAAACTTAATCGTTAATCCAACAACCAGTATCAAGAAAGACAAACAGGGACAAATCATTTCCACGATATGTCCTAAGTTACTCAAAGCACCGTTTGTATGTAACGGCTGCAGAAGAAAAACTGTCAGTTGTTCTTTCGACAAAAGTATGTACTATGCTAAACATGC
>MWEH01000155.1 GCA_002070965.1 Firmicutes bacterium ADurb.Bin080
AATCAACAACTAAGGAGATACAACAGAGAATACAACTCATACCCTATGCGCCCACTTAACTGGAAATCCCCCAACCAAGTTCTTACTTCTTTTTTTTCAGCAAAAGTGTAACAAATGTTTTACAACCCTACATGTTAGGTTTTTTTGTAAATGACCTTGCGTTGACTGAAAATATGGGGGATGTTATAATAATAAAATGGATAAAAAAGCATTTTCTTTATTAAGTGTTTTTGTGGAAACCTCAAAAGATGGTGAATACGTGGTATTCGAAAAGAAAGACCTCATTGACTCGATCGTAGGATACAATGAAGGGGGAATTGAGGAGTTGGATTCAGCAATTAAATACCTTGAAATGAAAAAGCTTATTGAGATAAAAATCTCAGACTCCATAAATATAGCGGTTAAACCAACTCCTGATGCATATATTTTTGTCGAGCTTGAGCAAAAGGGAATAAAAAAGAATAATCAGACTATAACTAGTCTGTTCCCTGCAATCTCAACGAAGAAGATTTTTTTATTTCTTTTATTAACTGGTTTTATTGGAGGAATTGTAGCGGGGATTATTATTCTTATCGCACAAATTTTCTTGTTAAAATAATGATTTTAAGCAAAAAAGAAAAAATATTAATGGAATCAATCTATAATGCTGCATCTAGCTCAGGTCAGTGTATTTTAACTCCTACAGATATTCTGAAAATAGTCCCCTATAAATATGACTTTAGGGAAGAGGACATAGAAAAAACCATGGATGCTTTGAAAATTGAAGGTTACTTTGAATACGATAAAGCCTTCAAAAAGAACGAAATGGTTTATTGCATAGTTTTAAGGGACAAGGGAAAATCTTTTCTACGAGATAAAAAAACAGCAAGGAAGAATTTATACATTAAAATTGCGGTTACTGTTTTGTGTGCTGCATTAGGATATTTGATTAGAGTTATTATAGGGGCTATTATAGGGAAGTAGTGAATTATACAAAACAACGTTTTAGGTGCCCAAATTTTTATGGAAAAATCAAATAAATTTAAAATTATTGCAGATTATTCTCCTTGTGGAGATCAGATTGATGCTATAGATAAATTAACGAAAGGGATACTTGCAGGAAATGAAATGCAAGTTTTACTGGGTGTGACTGGAAGTGGCAAGACATTTACTATGGCGAATGTAATTCAAAATATTCAAAAACCGACTTTGGTAATGGCACACAATAAGACTTTGGCTGCCCAATTATGTAATGAGTTTAGAGAGCTTTTTCCTAATAACAGAGTAGAGTATTTTGTTTCATATTATGACTATTATCAACCAGAAGCCTATATACCCAGAAGTGATACATACATAGAAAAAGAGATTCAGCTTAACGATGAAATAGATAAGTTGAGACATAGTGCCACCTCCTCTTTAGGAGAGAGAGCAGATGTTATAGTT
Organism: Firmicutes bacterium ADurb.Bin080; assembly: GCA_002070965.1. Classification (GTDB taxonomy): domain Bacteria; phylum Bacillota; class Clostridia; order Christensenellales; family DTU072; genus MWEH01. Next base: position 1,423 of record MWEH01000155.1, read on the forward strand.
GTAGCATCAGTTTCCTGTATTTATGGATTGGGAGCACCTGAGGCTTATTTTAAAAATGTTATTTCGCTAAGGAAAGGGCAGTATTATAACCGAGAAGAAATAATTGATAAGTTAATTATGAATCAATATAAGAGAAATGAAATTGATTTTGCTAGATCAACATTTCGTGTGAAAGGAGATGTGATAGAAATATTTCCTTCCGGCTCAAGTAATGTTTGTCTTAGAATTGATTTCTTCGATGACCTTATTGAAAATATATATGAATTTGACCCCACTACAAAGAAAACATTAAATTCCTTGTCTCATGCTGCGATTTTTCCTGCATCGCATTATGTTGTCGGAGATTCAAATTTAGAAAATACTCTAGAGAAAATTAAAAATGATATGGTTGAACAAGAGAGATTATTCTTGAGCCAAGGAAAGCTTATTGAAGCACAAAGAATAAGAGAAAGGGTATCATATAATTTGGAAATGATTAGAGAAATTGGATATTGTTCGGGAATAGAAAATTATTCCAGGTATTTTGATGGAAGAAAGCCAGGAGAACCCCCATTTACGCTTTTAGATTATTTCCCAAAGGATTTTATTCTTTTTATCGATGAAAGTCATATGACCATTCCTCAGGTAAGAGGGATGTATAATGGGGATAGAGCAAGAAAGACAAATTTGGTTGAATATGGCTTTAGACTCCCCGCAGCTTATGATAACAGACCGCTCAATTTTCAAGAGTTCAAGAATAAAATAAATCAAGTAATTTGTGTGTCAGCTACCCCTGCAGAATATGAATTGAATCACTCATCGATAATTGCAGAACAATTAATTAGACCCACTGGTTTAGTAGATCCAGAAATATTTGTAAGGAAAACCGAAGGCCAAATTGATGACCTAATCTCTGAAATTAACATATCCATTGAACAAAAAGGAAGGATACTTATAACCACTTTAACTAAAAAAATGGCGGAAAACTTGACAAATTATCTGAAAGAAAATGGAATTAAAGTCGATTATATGCATAGCGATATTGATACACTAGATAGAATAGAGATAATTACTAAACTTCGGCGGGGAGACATTGATGTGATTGTTGGGATAAATTTACTTAGGGAAGGGCTGGATATCCCAGAGGTAAATCTCGTAGCAATTTTAGATGCTGATAAAGAAGGGTTTTTAAGATCAAAATCATCATTAATACAGACAATCGGACGTGCAGCAAGAAACAAAGATGCAAAAGTTATTATGTATGCGGATAAGATAACGGATAGTATTAGGGATGCAATTGCTGAAACGAATAGAAGAAGAGAAAAACAGATAGAATATAACGTCAAGAATAATATTGAGCCAAAAACAATTATTAAGCCCATTAAGAATACTCTTATTATTTCTAAGAAAATAGAAAAGAAAGAGGACAAGATATCTCAAAAAGAAATTAATTCAGAGATTGAGAGGTTGTACGGATTAATGGCTGTTTCCACATCTACTTATGATTTTGAAACTGCAATAATGCTTAGAGATAGAATCGCAGAGCTTAAGAAGTTAAGAGGAAAGAGTTGATTGTTTCCAAATAAATGACTTGTATACGGAGGATTTTAAATGCGAGAAAGCATTTATGTGAAAGGAGCAAAGGAAAATAATTTAAAAAATATAGATGTTGAGATTCCACGCAATAAGTTTGTTGTTTTAACCGGACTAAGTGGAAGTGGCAAGTCTTCTTTGGCATTTGATACGATTTTTGCTGAAGGGCAAAGAAAATATATGGAAAGCCTATCAAGCTACGCAAGACAGTTTTTAGGACAGATGCAAAAACCAAATGTCGAGTATATTGAGGGGCTATCTCCATCAATCTCAATAGATCAAAAGACAAAATCAAACAACCCTAGATCTACTGTAGGAACAGTAACTGAGATTTATGATTATTTCAGGCTTCTTTATGCAAATGTTGGAGTTCCCCACTGTCCAGAATGCGGGAAGGAAATACAACAGGTTACGATAGATCAAATTACTGAAAAAATAATGGCTTTTTCAACCGGAAGCAGAGTAATTATACTGGCTCCAATAGTAAGAGGGAAAAAAGGAGAGCATAAAAAGACATTAGATCAATATAGAAAAGAAGGATACGTTAGAGTAAAGATAGATGGAAAAATTGTTTCTATTGAAGAAGATATTATTCTTGATAAAACGGTTAAACACGATATATACATAGTAATAGATAGGTTGCTAGTAAAAGATGGCATGCAAAGAAGATTAACTGACAGCGTTGAGACATCTTTGAAAATTTCAGGAGGTATGGTTGTCGTTGATGTCGAAGGTCAAGAGACTCTTTTTTCAACAAAGTATGCTTGCCCTGACTGCGAAGTATCTTTGCCTGAACTGACCCCCAGAATGTTTTCATTTAACAGCCCTTATGGGGCTTGTCCATCATGTTTAGGGCTGGGTGTTAAGATGGTGGTTAGTCCAAAGAAGCTTATTATGGATGAGAACTTATCTCTTAGGGGAGGAGCACTAAAAATTAATGGTTGGAGTCTATTTGAATATCCATCCTTAATGCGTAAAACTCTTCGAATTCTCAGCCAAAAATATCACTTTTCTTTAGATGTTCCTTGGAAGACTTTACCTGAGAACATTAAAGGGATGATTATGTTTGGAGAACCTGGCTACGAAAAAAACATCACTACGTATATCAAAAACGAAGAGGAAGGCTTATTCTCTGGATTTGTTAATATCTTGGAAAAAAGGTATTTATCTACAAAATCAGATGGAGTGAAACAGGATATTCAAAAATACATGGATTCGCAACCTTGCGATCTTTGTGGTGGAAAAAGGTTAAAAAAGGAAGTGTTGTATGTGACTGTAGGGGGGAGAAATATCTCAGAACTGTGTGATATGCCAATTGACTTGCTTCATACTTTTTTGAATAACTTGATACTTTCTGAACGACAAGAAATAATTGCCCGGCCAATCCTTAAAGAAATAATGGCAAGACTGACATTCCTATCAAAAGTTGGGTTAGGATATCTAAATCTCTCAAGATCAAGTGGGTCGCTAAGTGGAGGAGAAAGTCAAAGGATTAGATTGGCGACTCAAATTGGAAGTGGGTTAATGGGTGTTATATATATATTAGATGAACCAAGCATAGGGTTGCATCAAAGAGATAATATAAGGCTTCTGGAGGCACTAATTAACCTTAGAAATCTTGGAAATACTCTTATAGTGGTAGAGCATGATGAAGATACAATGCGCGCAGCAGATCACATTATTGATATAGGACCTCTTGCTGGAGAAAAGGGGGGATATTTGGTAGCCCAAGGTACAGTATCTGATATTATGTCCTGTCCAAATTCTATCACAGGAGATTTTCTATCTGGCAGAAGAAAGATAAAAATACCATCGGAAAGAAGAATGCCTACGAATAGATTTTTATCAATTATAGGCGCTAATCAAAATAACCTAAAAAACATTGATGTTGATATACCGGTAGGCTTGTTTACGGTTATAACTGGTGTCTCTGGTAGTGGTAAATCATCCCTAATTTCAGAGATTTTATTCCCAAGAGCATCTAATGTGCTTAACCAATCGGAGCTTCTTGAAGGGAAGGTTAACGATATTACTGGACTAGAATATTTCGATAAAGTCATTGACATTGACCAAAGCCCGATTGGGAGAACTCCTCGCTCCAATCCTGCAACTTACATTGATTTGTTTACTCCAATCAGAAATCTTTTTGCGATGACTCCAGATGCAAAAGCACGGGGATATTCTGCGGGAAGATTCAGTTTCAACGTTAAAGGTGGACGTTGTGAAAATTGTGAGGGTGGAGGAATTATACAAATCGAAATGCATTTTCTTCCGGATGTTTATGTCCCTTGCGAGATATGTGAAGGGAAACGATATAATCGAGAGACTCTGGAGGTTAAGTATAAGGGCAAATCTATTTATGATGTTTTGGATATGACGGTTGAGAATGCTGTTACTTTTTTCGAAAATATACCTCAGATTTTTCGAAAGGTGAAATGCTTATATGATGTTGGCTTGGGATACATTAAATTGGGACAGCCATCCACTACTTTATCTGGGGGGGAGGCTCAGAGAATCAAACTAGCAAGTGAGTTGAGCAAGAGATCTTCAGGGAAAACATTGTATATTCTTGATGAACCTACCACCGGTTTACATGCAGCCGATGTTGAGAAGCTCCTTATAATGTTACAGAAACTTGTAGATACCGGAAATACAGTAGTGGTGATTGAACATAATTTGGATGTCATTAAAAACGCTGATTATATAATTGATTTGGGGCCTGAGGGGGGAGATGCAGGCGGATACGTTTTAGCTCAGGGAACACCAGAACAAATCTCAAACATTAATTCCAGTTCAACAGGAGCTTTTCTAAAAGAGGTTCTTCAGAAGGAATTAACAACAGAGTAAAAAAAGGTTATTTCAAATATTTTTATAGAATTACTTTCCTAAATTACTTTCTACTTGAGTATTTTCTTTATTGGGCTCAGCAGAATTTGTGGGGGGAATTAACCTTCTTTTTTTGAAAAAAGTCTTTTCTAGAGCTAAGTACAGACCATAAGTAATTGCTATATTGATTCCTAATACCAAAGATTGCATAGGAATTCTTCCTACTAAATAAACCCAAAAAGTCTTTTTCCCTTGTGCGTAAATAAAGTACAATCCGAGAGTATTAAGCGTTATAGTCGTAACAAGATAAATCCCTAAAAAGCTAATAAGAAGCAATAACATAGGGTGAATTTTTTTAATTTTAAAAACTAGTCCAGGAATGAGTCCCATCATTGCAGAACCAAGGGTAATTAGAGGACTCCACGGTCCTTTAGGTGCAATAATCACCCCAAGTCCATCACCTATTAATCCGACCAACAATCCAGGTATCGGACCTAAAAAAGCACCGGCAAGAACACAAGGAATGTAATTGAATGAGACCGCTGTGCCCATTATGGAAAAAGGTATGGTAACGGCGTTTAGAACCACGCTTATCGCTGCGAACATTGCGGTATAAGCAATTGTCTTAGTTGATAAATGTTTGAATGTGTTTTTTTTCATGAAAAAGTCCTCCTTAATGCAGAGAGGACAGCCGAAATAAGATATAAATCTTGCAACGGACGCGACATGTTACCGCAGGGGTTTCCCTTTCGTTCGTGAACGACATCCCATTTCACGACACTTAACGCAACACATCTACTCTGCAGTTTGATTATATCATTCAATTTTTAAAATCACAACGATTTGTCTGCTTTTTCTTCTCCTTGCGTGCGTATGTTTATATGTATAAATATATAGCATTTTGTTGTATTTGAATGGTTATTGTGGTAATATCTTAATGTTTTTAGACTTGTAACAAACAAGGTCTAATGACTATTAACTTGCTCAATGGTGGTAATGATGAAAAATAAGAAATACCTTTTTATGCTCCTCGCATCTTTAATAGCATTTTGTTTATTGTTTTTAGCTGCTTGTCAACCCCCAGATATTCCTTCAAATGAAGATCCAGAGGTTCCAGATGAGACAGTTGTTTCAGATGGTTTACTTGTCTCAAACGGCTACTTTTCAAATATTGGAAGTGCTAATTCTTCAACAAAGTATTTAAAAAGTTCTGTCCCAGGATGGACTGCAGTTAACGGTGCTAAAGAAATTAATGCTACTGGAATAGTGATGGGAATTATTGACCTGGAGATTAACACGTTTCATGAGAACAAGACCTCTTTGATAAGTGATTTTAACGACTACCCCGGTCTTGGTATCTCTACAAAATATGACGAGGAAAAAGCTGATTGGGAGGACACTAAAGCCCTAGTGCTTGGAATCCCGAGTACATTGGATAAAGGATCGATTTATTTTACTTCCGGAGAAATAACCATAGAGAAAGACGCTTACTACGTTCTGAATATTGATGTATACACTGATTTGCTGAAAGAGGCTTCCGAGACTAAATCAGGGGCGGCTATTTGTTTAACGGATGGCGTTTTTGCAGAATATATTTCAATTGACACAAATAAGAAATGGGAAAAATATAATTTTTATATAAAAGGCAATGGCTTCGAGGATAGAAAATTCAAAATTCAATTGTGGCTAGGACATGGCCCAGAGAATAATGGTACTACTCCCAATCCGCACCTAGCTTCCGGTGTAGTTTTATACGATAACGTGCTCCTAAATAAGATTGAGGAAACTGAGTACAATGACATTGCTGAAGATATTGATATCCAAGAGACAGTATACACAGACGTGGAAGGGGTTTCAAATATTAGCACCAGATTAGATTTAGCATACCCTGATCCTGCCTTGACGCAATATTCTCCTTACGATGCGACGAGCAAGTATTCTGGTAGCACAATGTATTACTATTCCGCAAAAAAAGGAACTACTCCTAATTATAATTTCATAGTAGGGGGAAATGATCTGACCTCTGTTGACCGTGAAAATTTCCCTATATATACAACTACCAAAACAGATACTTTCCCTGTCGGCGTTTTTGATATGGCAAAGTTTTATTCTTTTGTTAACGATACTCCCTCTAATACCTATGGGACTATCTATACCTCTTCGGGAGGATTCAAAGCCCCGGCATATGATGATTTTTATAAAAAAGTCGGAAATGATTGGGTATTTTCTTTGGCTGGAAGTAACGGTTTGTCCGGAAGGCTAGATGATTCTAGCTTCGATACTAATGCCCTTTTGGTATATCATCCAAACTATGCAATTAGTGGCGCCGGATATAAAAGTAAAAGTAAACTTCAAATCGAAAAGAACACATATTATAAACTTTCTGTTTGGGTATATGTTTGGATCCCAGAGATGACTGAACCAGCTCAGTTGACCGGAGATGATCTATCGGATCCCGTCAAGGTTGCAGCTTACGAAGAGAAGAAAGCAGAGTACGACAGGTATTATGAATATTATAATAAGGATAGAGATGTTTCTGCAACATTTAGGGTGTCTGGAGCTTCTGTATCTCAGGACTCAAGCCTAGAGGCTAAATCGACTGGGTGGGGAACCTGGCAAGAATTAACGGTAAAAATTAAAGGCAATGAGTTATCTGAAAGACAACTAAATTTCGAGCTATGGTATGGAGAGGGGAAGTGGGATAGTGACACTCTGTATCCAGGAGCATGTTTATTTGATGACATTAGAATATCTGAATATGATGATGAATCTATTGTTGATGCAGGGGAAGACCCGGATGAATATTATCAACTTTCGATTCTTCAAACGGGAGATTTTAAGTATTTTGGGTTAATCGACAATAGTCCTGTATCTCAAAATGTTTTTACCACTCTGGAGGATACAAATACCCTTTGGTCCCATGAACTTGTTGACCAAAGGACTAGTACTTCCTCTTATTCGGCGGGAATATTAGGGGGATTAAGCGGATTTATTGATTTTACTGATCCCAGTACAATTACCGTAGAAGGTTTGGACGGATTAACTGAGGGCCCCAAAACAATCAGCATAAAATACAATAATGTTTTGACTCCTCATGACGTTTTTATGATTAACCATATTCAACCTACAGCGTCTAGTGCGAAGTTTATTATAGAAGATGATGATATTTCCACAGAGCCTAATTTGCAGTCTCTTCTTTTGGTTAATCCAAATAGCTTCTATCGCTTATCTATGTGGGTAAAGACTGCAGGGATAATGAAAGGGAAGGGTGCCTCTGTCTCTGTTTTTGCCGGCTCAAGCACTTCTGCCACAGCGAAATATACAGGAATTAATAGTGATGAATGGATAGAATTAGTTCTTTATGTTCAAGGGCGCTCAGTGACTTCTGAAAGGCTTAACATTGGGGTGACACTAGGTTCAGGAGATATTTTTACCCCTGACAGTCATTTACAAGGTGCTTTTTATATGACAGCTATGACTTGGCAAAAAATTACATATGAAGAGCATAAAAACGCAGATACTACTCAAACTAACGTAAAAAAACAGACATTAAGCGAGACTAGCGGGGGAACTACCTCTGGAATAACTAATGGCTACTTTAATAACATAGAAACAACAAACTATGATAATACGGATTTATTTGATGTAGATGGAAATTTGGTTGGGACTGCTACCCCATCTAGTTGGAATAAAACTGAAGCAAAAACATCTTTAACAAAACCTAATCTAAAATTGTCGGATAATCATTCAAAGCTTACTTGGGATGCCGTGGATAAAGCCACCTATTATTATGTTTTTATGAATAAATATTCTGATGGGGATGAAACAAAGGACAACGTAATGATTGGAAGAGTGGCTGCTCCAACCACAGAATATGCCATTTCATACAATGGCTCTTACTACATCAGGGCACTTGGAGGAACGATTACACAAGATAAGATGTTTTCCGCCACTTCTTCAGTTGTGACTGCTACAAAAATTGAAGGAGGTAGCAAGCCTGCAAAATACGAGGGTACGGATAAAGATATATTTAATGTGAACATGGGCGTTGTAAACTATTTATATTATGAGGATTTTGACGCCGCTCAACGGAGCAGTATGTATGGGGATCCTGCACAGGGATACTATAAGAGTACATCAAGCAATAATCTATTGTTGATAAGTTCCGAATTGGACACTTATACCGGATATACAATGTCTAGCTCTCATACTGTGTATAAAAACAAGTATTATGTGATTTCTGTTTGGGTGAGAACATTAGACGGAGCAAAGGCATCTATTACTCTCAAGAATCCATCATCTGCTCTGGCCTTAAAAGAATATGCAGACAGTAATTTTGAGGTTAATGGGGAATATATAGGTTTTGTTAACATTGATACTGCTGGAGAATGGGTACAGTACAGGATGTTAATCAATTCTACTTTAGCAGATGGAAGAATCTCAATAGAGCTCTTCTTAGGGAATCAATATGCTGAAGAGATATCTTCAGGAGAAGGAGAGGATGAAATAAACTATTCTCAAGGTCTTTCAAGGGGAACTGTATTATTTGATGATGTAAATATAAAAGAATTAACGACAGAAGAAGCATATAACCTTGAGGCATATGGACATATTAATCCAAGTGAAGTAGACGAATCCGAATGGCTCCAAGAGAATAAAACAGATGTTCCATACACTCTTTTGGAGAACACTGATTACATTGGGCTGCTTTACAAAAACAAATATGTTTTTAAGATTATGGATTTTACTGTCGATTCATTTGATAATTACACTGATGCAACTGATGATTTTATCGGGCACGTTCCTGGAGCATATAATCATAAGGATGCGCAAGATTCACTAACATATACAACTCCGACTGAAGATGCTGTTCCATCCATGCTATATGGCGTATATAGTGATAAACAGCTTACAGAAAAGGTATATGAATATCTTTATGAAAGTGATTTTGAGGAGGAACAAATTAATTCCTTCTTGAGTACCGGGACCAATGGAAACGGTCGGTACTTCTTAATGCTTGCAAATATTGAGGATAATGGTCAGTATTATGAGCAGAAAACCGGATTTGAAGCGGAAGCAGGCGCATATTATGAGATTAAGTTCTGGGCAAAGCTCCTTGCTGAAGATGGAAAAAATGCTGAATTTAGGTTTATCTATGGAAATGATACAACTAAATGGTCAACACTCAATATTGTGGGTGATGAAATGGCAGAATACAAGTTCTATGTATATAATGAAGACACAGAAAGTGCCGTATCAAGTAACAAGATTTCTTTCCATCTTGGTACAAATGATGGTCTTGTAGGTGGGAATAATACTAAAAACTTCTTCAAAGGAATTCTTGTTGTGGATGATATTAGTATAACCAAAATGCCAGCTGGAGAAACAACAGAAACTGCTTACGCGCAGGTTGGAACGGAAAGCAAGTATACTTTCGCTGCAGCTGAAGAGGAGCCAACTCCTGAGGATCCCGATCCAGAGGAAGAAACTGAAAAACCAAAAGTTGATCCCCAAATTTGGCTTTTAATTGCATCAATTGTTATAGGGGCAATGCTACTTGTAACAATAATAGTCTTAATAGTAAGAAGAATTGGCAAGAGAATGAGCAAAAACAAGAAAGTTGTTATTCAAAGCAAGGTTCCTGCTTCAGGTATTCCCGCAAAGAAATCTGAAATTAAAGATAAGGGTCGAAAGGAACTCCAAGATAGCGATTTAGACAAATTTAATGATTAGAAAAGATGGGCAGAAATGCCCATTTTTTTTGCTGATTTCTGTCTAACACTTTTTTTGTGTCAGTTCTCAAAGTAAGTGCAACAGTAATTCGAGGATTTAGTTACTTAGTGTAAGTGCAACACAGAGAGATGAAAAAAC
>MWEH01000156.1 GCA_002070965.1 Firmicutes bacterium ADurb.Bin080
ATACTATTCACGGAAGAGATGATAATGCAGCTATGAACATATTAAATGAGGGGCTTAGATTATTGAGTACTTAAAGAAAACAGAATACTACTGTAGGGACTACAGGAAGTTACGCCTATGGAGATGGAGAATACGAAGTCTATGAAGTAGGAATCTCGACACTTTAGTGATGAGAAGTTCAAACCCAGGACTAAATACTTGATCATCGTTTTTGTGCTTTCCTGACACACTCAAAATATCAATAGAAGAGGGTGTTTCAGAAATAAGGTTAAGATCAATTTCGGTTCCTTCTATTTTTTCTGTTTCTACAAAAGAAAACATCCCCTCCTTTTTTTCTCTCCATCTAGCCAAATACATTTTTGCCGTGGATTTTGTAGGGTCAAACTGGTATTTTACACCGTTTTGAAAATAGTTACTAATCCTATTCTCTTGTTCGTCATATCGGTAATCATAATCGCTCAGTGAATATATATCATAGTTTTCATTGTCATAACTGATATATAATCCAGCCTTTTCTTTGGCTTTTGAATCTGAAATTTCGATTTCTTGTACATCCCCATTATCAAAATGATACTCAGCGCTAATATCTTGTAAAAAATACCTGCCAAGGGGATGATCTTTTGCATTTATGCTAATATCTTTTGTTCCGTTTACCATTCCCTCCCCATAACTAAAATAAATACCATACGGGAAATCTTCAGTCTTGACTAAATTATCCTTAACAACATATTTTTGGTCAATAATGTTAATTTTTGTTCCCACATTATTAGTTACAAAACACCTAAAATCATAGGCCCTTTCTTCCTCGTAAATAATATTTCCTATTGTAATCTCATATTCTTGTGGAGCTAAATATGAATTTTGTCCCCAATAAACGTCTTTGGGGTTTGATGGAATATATTCTTCTTCTCCAGAAAAAACCTGGGCAGAAAAAGTATAAGTATCCCCTCCCTTAATATCTATTACCTCTTCTAATTTGCTGTTTATAGCGGAAAATTCTACTCTATCCGGTCGATTCCCGGTTATTACCTGTATTGAGAAGGAAACGTCTTCTAATGTATTTTCATTTTCAGTCTTTCCACTCACCTTAAAAAGATAATCCCCAGTTTTAATAAATCTGAACTTTTCAAATTTACCCCCTCCCCCTATTACTATGGTTTCTGTCTCAATTCCATCTCCCGAAATCTCGATAGAAACAGTGTACTTATCAACGTCACTAATCATCTGAATTGCATCTAAATCAAGCTCATCATATAGTAAAAAACCCTTACCACTTTCAACATATGTTGAAAAAGTAGGGTTGAAGTTTATCGAATCGAGAAATAGCCAATCTTCTTGTGTTTGATTGTCGTTATTGTTATTGCCGTTTCCTAAATCAATTGGTGTATTATTACCAGGATCACAGCCAATTAAAAAAATTGATAGCACAAAAATACTGCAAAACAAAAAAATATCTAGAAATTTTCTCACATGCACCCCTTTGCCCAATTTTGGAAATCTCCCCAACTTCTTAAAATCCAAAATTTTCTTCTTTGTTTTAGTCAATGTATTATAATCATGTTTATAATTACTAGTCAATACCAAAAATGCCTAAGCGCTCTTAAAAACAGAAAATATACTATCAATTTCTCTGTAAAAGGATTCGGTCCATCTCCGCTATGCCTTACGACCTTAAACCCAGAAAACATACTATTACTCTTTCAGTAAAAGGATTCGGTCCATCTCCGCTATGCCTTACGACCTTAAACCCAGAAAACATACTATTACTCTTTCAGTAAAAGGATTCGGTCCATCTCCGCTATGCCTTACGACCTTAAACCCAGAAAACATACTATTACTCTTTCAGTAAAAGGATTCGGTCCATCTCCGCTATGCCTTACGACCTTAAACCCAGAAAACATACTATTACTCTTTCAGTAAAAGGATTCGGTCCATCTCCGCTATGCCTTACGACCTTAAACCCAGAAAACATACTATTACTCTCTCAGTAAAAGGATTCGGTTAAACTAAAAGAATCAGCAAGCTTTTCTATGGAAAATACCCTTTAGTATTGCTTTTACAGCACTTTGCTTGGAAGGACTAAACTCTTTTCCACTAAGATATGTTCTTTCCACGGTTATGCTGTTAAGCTCGGAGGGATCAACTGATAACGGGTCATCGCTTAAAACCACCATATCCGCTATCTTACCTACCTCCAAACTACCCCTCTCTTTTTCATCGAATGTTGCGTAATAACCATTATATGTACAAATTTTCATAGCATCCATAACGGATAATCTATGTGGGAAATTGGGGTTATTTACAAGCCAATGTATCCATGATATGGGATTGGGGAATGATATGGGAGCATCTGAACTTCCAGAGAAATTAATTTTGTTATTAACAAACTCATTGTGTGGCTCGGCGGAATATATTCTATCTCCAAGCATTGAATGCATAAAGGACAAATTATCTTTGGACATTTCAATAAAGCCCGGTTGCCCAATTACCTGTATTTGATAATCCTTAAGTATTTGCATAGCTTCTTGTGTAACAAAGGATGCATGAATTATCCCATGCCTGTGGTCTAATTTAGGGTTTTCATCTAGAACTTTTTTTAAGGTCCTAGTGCCTTGTAGCACTGCGGCATCTCCTATCGCATGCATAACTATTTGCAATCCTTTATTATTAACTTTTTTTATGTTCTCGTAGAGTTTTTCATCTGTGTAATATAAGACTCCATGATCGCTAGTAGTTCCTTCATAGGGTTCAATAAATGCTGCATCCCCTGAGGTAATACTTCCATCTAAAGCCGTTTCAAAACATCCACCTAGTCTAGGGATTTTCCTTTTTAGAGCTTTTTTAGGGTCAAATGATTGTATAAATAGCCTTACTTGCGCACCATTTTTTTGTCCTTGATATAGCCAACGCATTATTTCTATATCAATATCCATAGGGAATCCCATTCCGCATTCCACACCAATGATACCTATCCCATTTTGAACATATAAATCAAGAGCATCTTGAAAAGCCTGAAGAGCATCCTTAATCTTTATTACTTTTAATGAGTGTGATACAACTTCGTAAAATGCCTCTTGACCCATTATTCCTGTTTCGTAATCATATCCCCTTATGTTTTTTAATTTGTTGGGCATCTTTTTTAAGGCATTTTCGTTTAATATAGCAGTATGGCCATCGGAAGAGATAATGACTACTGTTCTACTTGGCACAACACTATCTATATCTTTTTTTTCTATAAATTTCCCCTCAATAACTTTTGGGGATGCTCCATTACAATATAGCGTTTTTCCCTCAGGATATTTTTTATCTTCTTCCTTTAAAATCTCCAAAATATCTTTATTGCTTTTCGCCTTATCGAGTTTAATTGTAGTAGCTAGCATAGCAAATGATGTGAAATGTGAATGTGTATCGGCGAATGTAGGCATTAAAGCCTTGCCTTTAATATCAATTACTTCAATACCTTTATATTTTTCAGGAAGATCATTACCAACATATATAATCCTTCCCAAATCTTCGACTAAATATTTAAATACGTTTCTTTTTTCATCAACCGTTATAATAGTACCCGAAAAAACCTTCATCTAGTTACCCCTTCTAAAAAAACATTATTAATAGAAAAATATAATACAAAAGCTTCAATAAGCATATAAGTAATTTATACCACAAATATTATGAATGTAAATCTTTATTTAAAATAGATAAGAATTTTCACTCGAGTAATAAATCTATATCATTTTAATTCTTCAAATTTAAAGTCATCCGCTAGCCATCTTGAATCATCTCTTACTTCTACAAAAAATAGTGTATTTATATCGCTTGCATCTTTTGCTTGATGTCTTTTCATTACCATCCTATTTTCACTTTTGCCTATGATCTCTATTTTCCCAGTTATATGACTCATAATAAATCTGAATGATTTTGCAACTCCAGATAGCCTTGTCCTAACTTCATCTACTAAAGTGACAGCCTCGATAAGAGGGAGAGCATAGAAATCCTTAATTCCTTTAACTGGCCTGCATTGGAATAAATAGTAGGGATTAACCCCATTTTCTAGCAATCCGTTAAACAAGCTAACAAGAGTATCTGCATCCCCGTTAACTCCCTTCAACAAAACCGTCTGATTTAATATAGGAACTCCCGTTTCTCTAATAAGCCTCAGCGCTTCTCCCGATTCTGGAGTCAGTTCATTTGGATGGTTAAATTGGGTGACTATAAAAATACTTTTCTTTGCTGAATATCTTTTTAAAATCTCGAGTAGTTCAGGGTCTTTTATAATTCTGTCAGGGAATACAACGGGTGTTCTAGTTCCAAATCTAATAAACTTAATATTTTCGTTTTCAGATAAAGCCGAAAGATATCTTTCTATTATCTTATTTCCGTTCATAAAACTATCGCCCCCGGAAATTAATACATTATCTATCTCGGGATGCTCATTTATATACTTAATCGCTTCTTCTGTAACGGTAAGCACTTCTTCTTCAGTAAGCCCTACCATCCTTTTCCTAAAACAATGCCTACAATACATTGCACATATATTTGTAGAAAGTATCAGTGCAGTATTTGAATACTTATGCTGCACCCCCTCAGTAACTGTATTTGTTGCTTCTCCGCTAGTATCAAGCCTACCGCTTCCACTAAGTTCATTTACTCCTGCAACAGCCATCCTGTATATAGGGTCAGTTCCATCATATGTCTTTATTAATCCAAGATAATAGCGGGGAATAGACATAGGGTAATTGTCTATAATATTAGCAATTTCATCTCTCTTTTCAGGGGGAATAATTCCCAAATTCACAAGCTCGTCTGCGGATGTAATATTGTTTCTAAGTTCTTCTTGCCAACTTTTTATCACTAAAAACCTCCATCATATATATTTTATATTTTAACATACCATCAAAAAGTCCGCAAATTGCCCAAATTTACTGTTCTCTCCATTTCAAACTATAACCGCAAAAAAATGATCTTTAATGTAGAAATCTATCTTAAATTAACTATGATAACCCAAAATATTCACTCCCAATTCTTATCCAAATAATTAATCATAATGTATAGTATTTTCCCAAGTAATTTCCCACCGAAATTTAATATTTATGGTGCAATAATCCACCACTTCTCTATATCCCTGCAATAATCCACCAATTCTTTCTTATTTTCGTGCAATAATCCACCAATTCTTTCTTATTTTCGTGCAATAATCCACCAATTCTTTCTTATTTTCGTGCAATAATCCACCAATTCTTTCTTATTTTCGTGCAATAATCCACCAATTCTTTCTTATTTTCGTGCAATAATCCACCAATTCTTTCTTATTTTCGTGCAATAATCCACTAGAATTATTGATTTTTGCTGTAATTATCCACCAATCATAATAAAATACCTTGTAATATTTTAGTTTTTATATTAGACTTATATTACACATTTGTGGAGATAGTACATACTTGGATTAGCCACTTACTAAACGTACATGAGGATATATCGTAAACTATTTTTACTTACGCTAAAAAATAATTGATTAATATAGAGCAACATCACTGGAGTATTTTATGTTAAAAAGAAAAATATTAGATTCTCTTATAAGCTGGAAAAGCTCCCCTAATAAAGTTGCTTTACTTGTTAAAGGTGCTCGGCAAGTGGGGAAGACAACCTCGATCCGCGATTTTGGGAAAAAATTTTACAAGAGTTTTATTGAGATTAACTTTGAAAGAAATCCTAAATTCATTAAAGCCTTCGATGGAGATCTCGATGCTCGCACCATAATTTTAAACCTCTCTTCAATGGGCTTAGGACCTTTTATTAAAAATGAAACTTTAATTTTCTTTGATGAGATTCAAAGTTGCCCAGCAGCAAGAACCTCCATAAAGTTTTTAGTTGAAGATGGGCAATATGACTATATTGAATCGGGTTCTTTGCTAGGAATCAATTATTCAGATGTATCTTCTTTCCCAGTAGGTTTTGAAGAACAGATTCAAATGTTTCCCCTAGATTTCGAAGAGTTTTTATGGGCTAATGGTGTCTCAAACGAAATAGTAGAAGTCCTTTCTCAATCATTTATGAGTCTTAAACCAGCTCCTTCATTTATCCATAATCAAATCATGGAACACTTTAAAAGATACATGATTGTTGGGGGAATGCCAAGAGTAGTAGAAACATTCTTATCGAATAGTGATTTATCCCAAACACTTAGGGCGCAACAAATCATTCTTAGTAATTATAGAGATGACATTTCAAAATATGCTGGTCAAAACAAAACAAAAGTAAAAAGCATTTTCGATTCAATTCCCGAACAACTAAGTAAAGAAAAAAAGAGATTTTTCTTTAATCTAGCTGATAAAAACGCGTACTTTTCAAGATACGACGAAGCAACTTCTTGGCTAATTGATGCAGGTATAGCTAATTACTGCATCAATGTTTCATCAATGGAATTACCTTTCTCATTTTTCGAAAAAAGGAACATGTTTAAACTATATATGGCTGATACTGGACTACTCTGCCGAATGGCAATGAACGGAATTCAAAATTCTCTTCTACAAGGGGATATATACATTAATAAAGGAGCGATAACCGAAAATGTTGTTTCCTCAATCTTATCTTCTAACGGCAAGCCTCTATATTATTACGATAAGAAAAGCCGTCAAGAGTTAGATTTCTTAATAAACGAAAATAATGCAATAACAATAATAGAAGTAAAATCCGGTAAAGATTATAAATCTCACTCATCATTGGATAGTGCTCTTTATTTGGAGAAACTTGCACTTGAATCTAAAGGAAAACCTTATATTAACCGAGCCATAGTGCTCAGCGAAAATAATGTTGAATCTCAGGGAAAGATCGTATACCTTCCAATCTATATGGCAATTTTTTTGTAGAAACTTTCCCTCCTCCCTATTACTTTTTAGCCATATAATCATATTGACAAAGGTTATAAAAAATTTTACAATTTAATTAATTAAAAGTTTTAACTAATTCTATTTTTTGATTATTATATGGAGGAAATCATATGGCCATTGCTATCGGATCAGATAAATCTGGGTTTTTATTGAAGGAAGCCATTAAGAATTATCTTAAAGAAATTAAAGTTGATTTTGAGGACTTAGGTACTCAAAACATGGAGAATGGTGTACCATATTTTAAAGTTGCTTCAACCATCTCACCAATGATTGTGTCCGGCGAATACGAGAAAGGTATACTTATCTGTGGAACTGGTGCTGGCATGAGCGTGGTAGCGAACAAATACAAAGGCATAACCGCTGTAGCATGTGAAAGTGTATACTCTGCAAAGATGTGTCGCGCAATTAACAATGCAAATGTACTTTGTATGGGCGGATGGATAGTGGCTGAGAATATGGGGATCCAGATGGTAAAGGCTTTTTTGGAAACCTCCTTTCTTCAAGACCTTGAGGACTGGAGAAAATCCTTTTTAACTAATGCCGAAAAAGAAGTTAAGAAAATTGAAGATTCTATTTATCTTTAATAATTCATATTGTTTTTATTCAATATAGCAAGAACACCTGTGACTTTAGTCGTGGGATGAATTGCCAACGATAAATTACATATGTGAATTAAAAGCACACTAAAACCCACGAGCTGTTTGATAAGTATCAATACATAGGTTAAACTATAAATAAGGATTTTTAAAATATGGCAGAAATATATCGTGGTAGGGGTTATGTATATTCCATTCAATATCATATTGTTTGGTGCGTAAAATATAGACATAAAGTATTAAACAATAAAATTGAACTGAGATTGATAGAGATATTGAATAAAATAGCAAAGGATAATGGGTTTAAAATAGTCA
>MWEH01000157.1 GCA_002070965.1 Firmicutes bacterium ADurb.Bin080
AATCAACAACTAAGGAGATACAACAGAGAATACAACTCATACCCTATGCGCCCACTTAACTGGAAATCCCCCAACCAAGTTCTTACTTCTTTTTTTTCAGCAAAAGTGTAACAAATGTTTTACAACCCTACAACTTTCAATAGCATGTGGCTATGGTTGTATTGTCTTTATCCGGATAATTTGATATGCTTAAAAATAGAGTTTAAATATTAATTTATGGAGAATTTAATGAAATATATTTATGATTATCTTATCGTAGGAAGTGGTCTTTTTGCGTCAGTTTTTGCGCGGGAAGCGATGGATAAGGGATATTCCGTGTTGGTCTTAGAAAAAAGGGCCCATATAGGAGGAAATATCTATACAGAGAATATAGAAGGGATTAACGTTCATAAATATGGGGCTCACATATTTCATACTTCAGATAAGGAGATATGGGATTATGTTAATAAATACTCTGAATTCAATAACTATGTTAACTCTCCTGTGGCAGTATTTGAGAATGAGTTATATAACTTACCCTTTAACATGAATACTTTCTCGAAAATGTGGGGAATAAAAACTCCAGATGAGGCCAAAAAAATCATCGATGATCAGATTAAGGATCTTGGGATAGATGAACCTCGTAATTTAGAGGAACAAGCATTAAAGCTAGTGGGAAGAGACGTTTATCATAAATTGATTGAGGGTTATACGGAAAAACAATGGGGGAGAAAGTGTAGGGACCTTCCTTCTTTCATAATTAAAAGGCTACCGTTGAGATTCACGTATGATAATAATTATTTTAATGACAAATATCAAGGTATACCTGTTGGAGGATATACTCAAATAATAGAAAAACTGCTGTCTGGAAGCAAGATATTACTCAATACAGATTACTTTGAATACATCAAAAACCATAAAAGAAACTGGAGAAAAATAGTATTTACGGGCATGATAGATCAATTCTTTGATTATTCATTAGGAGCACTTGAATATCGTTCAGTTCGTTTTGAAAACAGTGTAATTGGATGCGAAAATGTGCAAGGAAATGCAGTTGTAAACTATACGTCCTCAAAAGTTCCCTATACAAGGATTATTGAGCACAAGCATTTTGAATTTGGGAAACAACCAAAGTCAGTGATTAGTTATGAGTACCCAAGCGAATGGAAACCAGGAGAAGAGCCATATTACCCCATAAATGATCAAAAGAATTCAGAGTTGTATTTGAAATATGAGAAACTTGCACAAGAAGTCCCAGACGTAATTTTCGGAGGACGTTTAGGAAATTATAAATACTACGATATGGATAAAGTAATTCGCTCTTCACTTGATAGTGTAAAAAGGGAGATTAGATGAATTCAACCCAGCTTGACAAGGAAATAGAGTCGGCAAATAACGTTATTGCAAAGATTATTTTTCCATTAAGTTATAATATCTGTTCAGAAAAGGAACTTTATTTTCGTGATAATGGAGGAGTTAATTATTCTCAGGAAAGGATAGAGTTTCTTCAGACCTCATCCCTTTCACTATTTACTTATTTCAATTCCATTTCATACAGTAAATTAGCAAAATATTCTGGGATACAGGAGATAGTTTTCTCGTTCAAGGTAAAAGGTAAGATTAGGATAAAAATAAAGGCAGCGGCCGCAGAACTCTCTAATAATTCAAGAGAAGTTAAAGATTTATATTATGCCAACTATACTACCCTGGTTTTATACGAAGGTGTTGTGACAGGGGACGGGATAGAACCCTCTTTCGTATCAGTTAATTTTTCATCAGTGAAAGGAGAGGGAATTATTTTTCCGGAAATCGCTGGAGAGGAAGGGACAGAGATTTCTGAAATGGCGTATTTAAGCACAATCCCTTTAAGAAGGGAGTCGAAAATAGGCGTAGTTTTTTGTACTTTCAAGCGAGAGAAATATGTCTCAGCCAACGTAAAAAGGATTAATAAGTTCTTATTGGAAAATCCTTCGATTGCTAACAAGATTGGCATATTTGTGATTGATAATGGGAAAACTTTAAAAGAAGAGGAAGTAGAGGGTGCTATGCTATTCCCGAATGCAAACACCGGGGGTTCTGGAGGGTTTACAAGGGGTATAAAAGAGGTTTGTTCCAGGAAGGAATATACGCATTTTTTATTAATGGATGATGATATAATCTTCGAACCAGAGGTACTGAGAAGGATATTGTTTTGGACGGAGTGTTCTTTATCTCCTGAAAGGCTCACTATAGGCGGGACTATGCTGATAGCTGAAAAGCCAACATATCAGTATGAGATGGGTGCAATTTGGAATGCAAAAAATAACCTAGCAAATAAGGGCGCTTACAATATAAAAAGCAAGAAAGATATAGTAAAAAATGAAGTAGAGGTGAAATCAGAGTACAACGCTTGGTGGTGTTGCTGTATGCCGGTTTCCACAGTTTCAAGAATAGGGCTTCCCCTCCAGTTCTTCATAAAAGGGGATGATATAGAATATTCGTTACGAGCAGATAATGAGATATTAGTTACAAACGGAATTGCTGTTTGGCATGAGAGTTTTACTTCGAAGTATTCAAGTGAATTGGAATATTATATAAAAAGAAATGAACTAATAGTAAATGCAATTCACAGAAGAAATTTTGGCAGAGCAAGAGAGCTAATTAAATTGGTTAGGTCGGTTGCAAAGCAATTGGTTTTTCATAGATACGATACTATTAATGAAATATTTTTAGCATATAGCCATTTTCTTAAAGGCGCCCCTTTTTTTACTAGCATTGATTCAGAGACGCTACATAAAGAGTTGAGGGAAAGGGCAATTAAGCAGTATTCAAAAGAAGAGCTGAAAAATATGGGATATAATCTTGAAGGGAAAAATTATTATACGCTCACTGGAAAGAAGAAATCTTACATCTACCACGCTTTAACTCTGAATGGGTATCTTATTTCTAAAAAAAGATATCCCAAAGAAGAGAAAGATTCTTTTAGATTAATAAATATGATTTCAGCAACGCCTCGATCAATGTTTAAAGCATATTGCACTGTTCAGTATAACCCAAATACAGAAAAAGGATTTGTAACAAAACTTGACAGGCCAAAACTCTTTCATGCTTTGTCAGGGATTATTAGGATTTCCTTCATGATGATAATGTCTTATGGAAGGATAGCCAATTCATATAAAGAACTTGCAAAAAATAGTTTTTATTAAAAAACATTTGTTTGTTAGTAAATGAAAGCAATTTTGAGGTGTCGTAAATCTCTTAAATAAAAGCTTTTAATCGATGTAGATTTTGAAAGGTTATTAGTTAATGAAAGCAATTTTGAGGTGTCGTAAATCTCTTAAATAAAAGCTTTTAATCGATGCAACTTTCGAATTGTACCTCTTGAGTAAATTGTAACTCCTGGGTTAAGTTTAGTTCTTTTTATATTATAAGTTCCCTCTTTAAACTCAATTCTTTCTCCATCTTGGCAAAAAATTTCTGTGTTATTAAGCTTAATATCCATTTTTGTGAATGGTTTAAATAAAATATCCTCGTTTTCAAACTCTTTGTTAAAACCGATGAAGAAGGCTCGGAAGAAAGGCCAAAACATTTTAAAACGATTTTTCAGGGTGTCTTCTCCGGGAGAGCGAATTAATAGTAAGTGCATATCCGGGGAATTCGGGACAAAAAGTCGGTTAAATTTAAAGCCAAAACATCTGGGCGAGTCAATTACCATAATTAATGAGTACTTGTCTGCGTAATCTATATCATCTAAAACTATTTCAGCTTCAATGCAGGCAACCTTATACTCTTTTAGCACTTGGGACAAATAGGCAATTGCTTTAAGTCTTTTTTTAATTTTACTTTTTACTTGGTAACCAAGAGGAGTAAAAGATCCGGCTGCAAGTACATAAGAAAATGCTTTCTCCCCAGCTATTCCTAATTTGTCAAAACAAAAAACACTTTTTTTAGCACCTTTAAATTTTTCGTTCATAGTGCCAAAAGGACAAAAGACAAGTTCGCAATCTTCAGTATTGGGGGTGTTAAGCAGGGTGCTGAGGGTCCCGTCTCCCCCGCATCCGACAACTCTTGAAAAACCTGTTATGTCCCCTAAAAGTTCGCCCTTTTTTTGAAGATACTTAATATGGACATCATATCCCTTGCCAAATACCGCTACAATTTTCTTTTCATCCAGTTTATTGTAACTACCGGCAAGTTTGTTTATCCAAATCAAGCATTTTTTTATTTCTCGTTTCATTTTATTGATATTAACATAAATGATGCAAAAGTCAATGAGGATACAAGATAGATTGACAAATAATTACCATATAATTACCAACAGTATTGTTACTGCTAAATAAGTATTAGCCATATTGAAGGTAATTCCAATTTGTGATAGACTAACTTCTATAAAGTATTCGTAAAATGGGGATAAAATGAGAAAAAGCGCACTATCTGATAATCCGAAAGTACCTATAAAACCCAATTTTCTAAAAAGATTTTTTGCCCATAATCCCAATTATGATGTTCAGAATAAAGAACTTGTTACTTACTGCTTAGGCGTAGCAGGGCAGAATCATACCTACAACTTGGTTGGTGGGTGGTTTGAGTATTTCTGTAATTTTGTTCTCTTTATTAAGCCGATTCATACTGGGATACTACTTGGGGCTATGCGTGGTTGGGACGCGGTGAATGATCCACTTGCTGGCGCAATTATTGATGGTCATACTTTTAAAAGCGGAGATAAATTAAAGCCATACCTTAAAATATTTGCCATTCCAATAGGTGTTTTGGCAATGCTTATTTTTATTAATTTTGGTTTTCAGGCATATGCAGCAAAAATAGCCTATGTAGCGACAATGTACTTCTTATGGGACTCCTTCTATAGTTTCCAAGATACAGCACAATGGGGGCTAGTAGCTAGGATTTCTAATATGCCCGAAAGGAGAGTCAAGGCGGCTTACTGGGGACGTATGGGAGGGACTTTTGGAGGTTTGCTTCCCGGTTTGATATCTCCGGTAGTTGGATTGGTTCTCGATGGAATAATTCCGATTAATCTTACACAATTATTTATCTTTTTGGGTGTCTTCTTTGGTTTAGGTGGAATGATTATTTCTTTAGCTCAAGTAAAAGTTGTGGAGAGGGCTCCAAACAAACCACCCGATGGAAAGCTCCTTGGCGGAGTTAAACTTCTTGCAAAAAATAAAATTGTATTGTTGATAGCTCTTGGAAACATATTGAACTCTGCCATTTTAAATCTTTCTCAAATGTATTTTTTCCAAACAATGGTTAGATTGAACATTGGAGGGCAAATATTTAACGGTGCAACTATATTGTTGCCCTATCAGATAATTTCTGGAGTGCCGGGTTTTGTTGCAATGATGTTCACACCATTTTTAGCGAAAAAATTAGGGGGGATGCAGAGAGTTTTGATCACTTCCAGCGCAGCAAATATTATTGGAAGAGTATTGATGTTTTTTATAGGCTACGAGGGTTGGAGAATTGTTGGCATGGCTCTCATTCAAGCCTTTATTAGTATCCCAAGTGGAATGGTTAGTATAGCCACCACCGCTTTATGGAGTGAAAGTGTGGATTATACAGAATGGAAGACGGGAAAAAGAAATGAGGGAACTGTTTTTTCCATGCAGAACTTCTTAGCAAAGATTACCGGAAGCATATCTTCAGTCTTTTCAGGACTAACATTAACTCTTTTAAAATTTGATCCAAAGAAATTTGTTGAAAATCCAAATGCACCTCTTTCAGTAGAGTTTACAAAATATGCTTGGTTGATTCATAGCTTAGCTCCTGCAGTTGGTTCATTTATGCAGATAATCCCCTTGCTATTACTCAAATTCACTCCCGCTGAGAGAGAGTTGATGCAAAAAGAACTTGAAGAAAATAGAGCCGAAGAATCAAGGAAAGAACTACAAAAAATATCTGATGGATTAGGATTTGATTATAAAGAATACATTGAGTCTAATTATAGTGAAAATGATGAAATTGAAAATAACGAACATGAAGAGGATGATCAATAATGTGTTTATTGATTTATTTTGATAAAATACCAACAAAACATGATTCCCATTTGTTAAATAAGTAGGGAGAAGAAGAGGTCCCCCAAGTGGCTGATGCCAGATACCTTGACAAATTAATAGAAGAATATAAGAGGGGAAAAAAGTCCGTGTTCAATATGATATACGAACTTACTTACAGACCTATTTATTACGCTGTCTATTACATATTGAGAGAGAAAGCTTCCTCAGAAGACATTCTTCAGGACACCTATTTAACCGCGCTAAACAAGCTTGATATGTATAAGATAGGGACGAACTTTCAGGGATGGCTTGTTCAAATAGGAAAGAACCTAGCAATAAATCATTTAAAAAGATCCCAAAGAGAGATTCCGTATGATTTTGACAAAAACCCTAGCTTGATTGGTCAATATACCATGGAAGAAGGAAATTATAACATAATAGGAATTGCCAAAAAGATTTTATCCGAGGATGAATTTTCAATAGTAATGCTGATCTCGGTGGAAGGATATAAAAGAAGAGAATTAGCGGATATGTACAATATACCAATATCCACAGTAACATGGAAATATCAACAGTCTCTTGATAAACTTAAAAAAGAGATCGAAAAATGGAAAATAGAGAATGAATAAGAGAAAGATAGAAAAATTGATTAGAAGCCAAGGAAAAGACATCAGACCTTCTGATGAAATTCGGTTGCGTATTCAAAATCAGCTTGGAATTGAAACAGAGCAAAAGAGAGTAACAGCAATAAGAAAGACTACTTTCTCTTACGCTCTTGCTGGAGGGATGGCTTTTGCTGTAATTGCATTAGTAGCTCTTGCGATTGTCGTGTCAGGGGTGGGGTATACTGGTGAGATTTCTGAGTCCTATATTTCAATAGATATTAACCCTTCTTTAGAACTAACCTTGTCAAACGCTGATACTGTTACGGGGGTTCGGGCTATGAACGAAGACGCTGTTGCGCTCCTTTACGGAGAAGATCTCGTAGGAATACAAATTGAGGAAGCTCTAGATAGGGTTGTTGAGCTTTCTATAGAAATAGGATATATAGACGAATCTTCCGATAATGCTATAAAATATGTGGCAATTAATGAAAACCTGGAAAAGGAAAACCAATTATCTAATATCATAAAAGAGAAACTACAAAAAAAGTTTGCTGAGAAGGGAGTTAATTGCGAGGTTTTAGCAAAGTTTGGGAATGCAACTTCTGCTGAGGCAAAATTCCAGAGAGTATCAGTTGGAAAAATGGAGTTAATAAAAGCTGTACGCGAAATAGATAAATCCCTTAAGGTTCCGGATCTTAAAAAAATGTCCGTAAGAGAGCTAAATGAGATAATTACGTTATATGATTCTAGCGCTATTAGTGCTGCTGAAGAGGAGATCGAGGAGAATATTACACTGACACGAAATCAACTTTCCGCAGAAATCGAGATAGTGTCTTCTATTTTAGATGATATTTCTCTAAGGTACGATGCGATGGAAACAACCGCGCAAGAAAACCCCGGCAATAACAGTGAAGTAGCGGAACTGGTTTCAGAATTCAATGCAGAATATCCCGATTATGATTTTTATTATACTGGTTCACCTCCAGCCCAGAGTTATTATGCAGAATTATTTCAACATATGGAATCAGTGATTGATGAGTTGGAAAATGAAAAAGCAGAATTGCAGAGCGAATATGTGAACGCAGAAAAAACTGGAAGAAAGGAATACGCCGGTTCCGGGCCACATGGGAATCAAAACTCAGGAGGAAACGGACAGGGCCATGGCAGGGGATAAATATATATTTCTCTTTTAGTAAATTAAAGTATAGCCAAAATACGGCTATATTTTTTTGTGAAAATCTTTCAAGAATAAATCAAAAGCAATAGGCATATTTTTATTCATTAGAAAAAGGCAAAATCGATTTTTTTTGAAATACATTTCTGATAAAATACCAGATTGTGTTATTATTATCGTATTCGAAGTACTTTTTTATATGGCAAGGGAAAAAATGATTGGAATTATCGACTACGGTTTGGGAAATTTATTCAGCATTCATAATGCATTGAAAAGCGTTAACATCTCTTCAAATATAATCACTTCACCTAGTCAAATTGAATATTATGATAGATTAATCTTGCCGGGTGTTGGGGCATTTCCAGAGGGGATGAAGTATTTAAGGGAGAAGGGGTTCATAGAGACGTTAAGAAATACGTCAAAGCCTATACTGGGAATTTGTCTTGGTATGCAACTGCTTTTTGAGGAAAGTGAGGAATTTGTAAAAACTGAGGGACTTGGGCTGATATCTGGAAGGGTTGTTTCTTTGAAAAAACCTACTAACGTAAACTTGAAAATTCCTCATATGGGATGGAATAAACTTGAGATAACTAAAGAAAGTAGACTTTCGGAAGGCTTGTCAGGAAAATATGTATATTTTGTCCATTCATATAAGGTATTAACGAGCGAACAAAATATAACAGCTATTTGTGATTATGCCCAACCAATAACAGCAATTGTAGAGAAAAAGAATATTTTTGGAACACAGTTTCATCCCGAAAAGAGTGGGGACATAGGAATTCAATTGCTTAAAAATTTCGCAAGTATTTCTATCTAAGAAAAGGCTTTTGCATCTCCTATATTTTTACTATAGGAACATGAAAAAAAAATCATAACTAAATTATAAGAATGAGAGGTTAAAAATGGTTGCAAAGAGAATAATCCCATGTCTGGATGTTTATGAGGGAAGAGTTGTAAAGGGCGTTAAATTTGTTAATTTGAAGGATGCTGGTGACCCTGCTGAATGTGCTGAGGCATACAGCAGACAAGGTGCAGATGAAATTGTTTTTTTGGATATTACCGCAACCCATGAAAAGAGAAAGACGATTGTTGAAGTGGTTAAAAAAACAGCTGAGCGTGTTTTTGTACCACTAACCGTTGGAGGAGGAATATCTTCTGTAGAGGATATAAAGAACATTTTGAGAGCAGGTGCAGATAAGGTTTCTCTTAATTCCGCTGCGGTAAGAAACCCTGATTTAATCAGACAGGGTGCTGATATGTTCGGAAAACAGTGCATAGTTCTGGCGGCTGATGTAAAAAGAATGTCAAATGGAAGATATAACATATATATCCAAGGGGGAAGAATTGACACTGGCCTTGATGCAATTGATTGGATTGTTAAGGCAGAAAAACTTGGAGCGGGAGAAATATTATTAACTTCAATGGATGCAGATGGGACAAAGAATGGCTACGATTTGGAAATTACAAAAGCGGTTGTTGACTCAGTAAATATTCCGGTTATTGCCTCAGGAGGATGTGGGGCCCTATCTCATTTCGCAGATGCTTTTGAGATAGCCGGAGCAGATGCTGCTCTAGCTGCCTCACTATTTCATTATGGAGAACTTACCATAGGAGAAGTTAAAAAATATTTAATGAGCAAAGGGATAGAGGTCAGAGAATAGACGCTGATTACTATCAAAAAATAATTTGAAGTATAATTTTTTTATCTCAATGGATTTCCCAATCTCTGGAATAGGGATTTTACTGTACAAAAATAACCATTAATCAAAGGCTAGTTTGCTGCAAAATAAATTTTCACATCTCCGCTAGTTGTTTTGCAATAGATACTTTGTTCACCAGTTCCCCAATTTAAACCAGAACTAGATTGGATATTCTGCACTCCATCATTTATTAAAGCTTGTCCACTTACTATGTCAATATTAACCGAGTAGTTGGATCCAGACGAGGTTAATCGAAGAGTAATATCCCCACTGGTTGTAACACAATCAGCAGAATTAATAGAGATTCTATTGCTATTCAGGGACCCACTAGTTAACTGGGATTCAAGAGTGTTAATGGAGGAGTCTTCAATTTTCGCATCTCCGCTTGAAATGGTTATATCTAATGCACCGGTAATTGTAGAATTAGTCATATCAAAGCTCCCACTTGATACGTTAATACTAGCATTAGATGAGGTTAAACCATCTATTTTTAAACTCCCACTCGCGATATCTGCTTCGAAGCTATCTGTTTGACTGGACTTCAGTGTAACATCTCCACTGCTGATATCAATTTCTATCTTTGAACAGGATATAGACGAATCCATGTCCTCTAAAGTTCCCGAAGATAGAGTAATGGAAAGGGTGTTTGTTAAGCTAACGGGGCAATATACTTTTACAGTTTTTTCTTCCCTAATTGCCCAGTTAAACCATTGGCTTATGTCATTTTTTTGTATTAATTGTGCTTTTCCATCTTGAAATGAGTATTCAAAGGGGTAGTTTTCACTGTCCCAGTATTCGATGTGTAAAAAAGTGTCAGGTGAGGGATATAATTTTATATCATCGGAGGCCACTGAAAGCGTAAGCGAAGAAACAACTGCAGTTTCATCAACTTTCATTTCAGTCCTTACATCTTTCTTAAAAATTTGGGATAAATCACCTTTTGTAAGTATTAAACCTGTGCCTGTTAGGATTAATCCTAAAGACAATACAGAAACAAGAGTTATAATTATTGCTTTCTTCATTTTATTATGTCCCCTTTATCGGTTTTTTTCTTTATTTTTCTGACCAGTTTTACTGTTATAAGATTAATGAATTCTAACCCATATTTGAAAGTGACTATGCAAAGAGCGGAAAGTATAGCGGCCGCAATTAGTGCCCCCCCTAAACAAATAAGAGAGGTTCCAATATTACCTAGTACAAATAGTGAATAAACTCCTCCGATTATGGAACCTATTGCGGCCCCACCAAACGCAATTGTAAGAGATCCCCAGACGGAAAAAATGACAATATACAAAGTAAATGCGGTAATTGCCAGGGGTAATAGTACGGGGGAGAGGGCAAGAGAGCCTAACAGCCAGAACATTCCTCTGGAGGGATTTTTCAGTTTATTTGCTGCAACTAAATCGGAAGCCATTTCTACCGCAAGTTTGTTAGGATCTCCAAGATCTGCAATAGCTTGTTCTTCACTAATCCCAGTTTCCCGTATCTTTTCGTTTATGATTTCTTCATAAAATTCAACCGCATCATCTGCAACGTCATCGCCAAATCGGTTAAGTTTTTTCCTTATGATTCTAAAAAAATCGCGTTTGTTCATTATTTCATTCCCCTTATGAAATCTATTATGTCAGTTATTGAGCTCCACTCCCGGCAGAATTCTTGTATTTTTGCTTTTCCATTCTCGGTAATTCTATAATACTTTCTTAGACGTCCATCAAATTCCTTTGTGTAAGTGGTTAAATATGAATGAGTTTCAAGTCTTTTCAATATTGGATATAAAGTTGACTCAGATATATTGACTATCTTGTATAAATCTTTAATTATTTGATATCCATAACTATCCTGCCGATTTAGTTCGGCAAGCACACATATTTCTAGCAGGCCCTTTTTTAATTGTGTATCCATTATTACCTCTGTATGCATAATACTATACAATGCATAGTATGTCAAGAAATTTTTTTGATACCATGTTTTTATCTTGCATTGGTTTTATCACATTCAATTTCCCGAAATTTTCTTTAGCAAATAGAATAGATTAGAAAATACACTACTAACTTAAGAGAAAGAAGATAAAAATTGAAAAACTATTGCATTTTCAGTACAATGATATTTGAGGAAACAAAGGACAAACTTTTACAGGTCAACTCCTTCAAAGGATATAAAACTAACGAGGTGAATGATGAACAGATATAAACAGGCAAGTTTAACATACGGCGCAATTGGAGTCGATACGGAAGCGGCAATCAAAAGACTAAAGGCAATACCAATTTCCCTCCATTGCTGGCAAGGGGACGATGTAATGGGTTTTGTATCCGACAAATCTCTTTCAGGGGGAATTCAGGCCACTGGCAATTATATGGGGCGCGCAAAAAACTTTGAGGAGCTGAAAAAAGACCTTGATGTTGCATTTTCCCTCATTCCAGGCAAGAAACGGCTAAATTTGCATGCAATTTATGCCGTCAGTGATAAACCTGTTGAAATGGATAAACTGACAATAGCTGAGTTCAAGCCTTGGCTTGATTGGGCTTTGCCAAAAGGCATATGTATAGATTTTAATCCGACATTGTTTTCAAATCCAATGGTTAAGGATGGGTTGACTCTTTCAAGCCCAAATAAAGAAACGAGAGATTATTGGATATCACACGTCAAATCATGTCGTGCGATAGCTGCGGAAATAGGAAGAATACAGGGAGCACCTTGTCTTAACAATATTTGGATCGCTGATGGGCTCAAAGATGTTCCTGCAGACAGGCTTACTCCGAGACTCAGATTAAATGAAAGTCTTGACAGAATATTTGAAGTGGAATATCCCAAGGAATATTTATTAGACTCCCTTGAAAGCAAAGTATTTGGAATTGGACTAGAAAGCTATACTGTGGGAAGCAGCGAGTTTTATATGAATTATTCTATGAAAAAAGGTATATGCTGTCTTTTGGACAACGGCCACTATCACCCAAACGAATACGTAAGCGACAAGATACCTTCTCTACTCGTTTTCTTCGATAAGGTCGCATTACACGTCACTAGGGGGGTAAGATGGGATAGCGATCACGTCGTGATTCTGGACGATGAGCTCAAGGAAATCGCCAAGGAAATCATTAGAAATGACGCTGACAAAAGAGTTCTTATCGGGCTAGATTATTTCGATGCATCAATTAACCGCATATCGGCTTGGGTAACCGGCGACAGAAATATGCAAAAAGCGTTGTTATTCGCCCTGCTAATGCCACACGACAAACTGAAAGAGTATCAGGATAAGGGGGATTTTACTAGTCTTATGTGCTTGTTGGAAGAATTGAAAATCTATCCTTTTGGCGATATATGGAATCAATATCTCGAAGAATGTGGTGTTGAAAAGGATTATTATTCAGTGATTAAAAAATACGAAACAGAGGTATTATCAAAACGATAAAGAATTTTAGGAGGATCCATTTTAAAAAACAAAAAAATTTTGAATGTTAAAAAAAGACGAACCCGAAAAGGTTCGTCATTTGTTGTTTGGTGGACGATAAGGGACTCGAACCCCTGACTTTCTCCACGTCAAGAAGACACTCTACCAGCTGAGTTAATCGTCCAACGTGATATATATTATCAAAGTTGATTTTATATGTCTAGTCTTTTTCTTTTTAGGTTTTAAAAAAGCAAAAGTTAGTCAGTTCTCAAAGTAAGTGCAACAGTAAGTGCAACATTCGGGATTTTGTCTCAAAGTAAGTGCAACTTCACAAAAAAGGTTGTTTGGCATAGAATGTATCCATGCAGTTTTGCAAATACCCTAGAGGAGGAATCATGCCAAATGAAATAAAGAATTACTCTCATCTAACATACAGAGACAGAACCATCATCTCTCATGCACTAAGCAACAAAGCTTCTTTTACCACCATCGCTAAAACTTTAGGAAAAAGCAAAAGCACCATA
>MWEH01000158.1 GCA_002070965.1 Firmicutes bacterium ADurb.Bin080
TTTTACGCACCAAACAATATGATATTGAATGGAATATACATAACCCCTACCACGATATATTTCTGCCATATTTTTAAACTCCTTATTTGTAGTTTAACGTATGTATTGATACTTATCAAACAGTTCGTGGATTTTTAGTGTGTTTTTAATTGACATATGCAATTTATCGTTGGCAATTCATCCCATGACTAAAGTCACAGGTGTTCTTGCTATATTGAATAAATAATAAGAATGGTGTTCTTTACATAATCGTTTGCTTGCTACTTACATTAATTGCAATAATTGAATTTTCGTTAATTGATGCAAGTACTGCTTATGCAACAGATGATTGGATATCTCAAGATACATTGGGGATTGAAAATGCAGCGCGTGCTATTTTCGGGGATAAAAAGATGCGCTCAATTGAGAATTTATACAATTATGACGATTCGGCAGATTATATTTACATCGATTTTGATGATTAGGGTTACGCGATATTTTTAAGAGATACGTTGGAGCTAATGGAATATGCTCCTGAGGGTAGTTTGCCTTATTTGGATGCGAAAGAAACTAAATACTACGGTGGCCCAGCTAACTATCTACAAAAAGATGGCGAACGATTTATTAATGTCATAAATAAAGAGTTTGTTTCAATTCCGGAAAACGAAATAATAACACGCGCTAATGAAATTAGAAGTATTTTTTCAGCAGAAAAAAATTTTTCTTCAACTATTGAAAAAGGCGAAGCAATAAGAAATGCTCCTAAAACTGGTATTGCTAACATGCCGTCCAGCCAACCTGCTCCCAGCACTTTCATCGCAGCAGATTTACCTGGTTCCACACAAACTAAATACCTAAGCAATGCGAATTATTTTATATCAGCACCATTTCGTGGTAATAATACAAGCGACACATGTAGCGCAGTCGCTGTCCAATTGTTGCTAAGTTATCACAATTATTATACTGATAGGCGTATAATAGATAATCAATTTTTATTCGGGAACAATAATAATCCTGTAGATCGTGAAAGAAACCCTAATTTCTGTGTTGACCCAAGAAGTTCTGGAGTTGTTGATTGGGCAACAGGATATAATGAAACATTGGGTAGTAATGAAGAATTTCATCAACTACTAGCAAACGACTATTCGTTAGGTGGTTCATCTGTCTCATCTGTTGATACTAGAATCGAAAACTATCTAAATGATATAGGAGGATTAAGTTACATGGTTAATTCAGTGGCGCCATTAGGGGGGTTGTTATATTTGAACAACAATGACATTAACAATGCTAAGGCAGAAATTAATGCAGAAAGACCAATCTATTTAGCAGCACGTTCTGGGTTGGGTAGCAACGAATGGAATCATGCGATGGTCGCATATGGTTATCAAAACTTAAATTATTCTACGTATACAAACGGAGAAGACCAATTTGGTTTTATTGTTGATTATGGCTGGGGAGCTAATAGTGTAAACAGGTGGATTAATTCAGGCTGGATTTATTCATACACTAAAATGCAAATTAATCACATACACAGCTATAATGTTGATACAGGTGTTAATCATGATAATGCATATAGAGAAGTTCGTTGCGGCGAATGTGGTCACAGAACGGTTGATGACCTATATAATGTTTTTAGCGGTGCAATAACAAGTTCTAGGTATCCACTAGTTGGCGCAATCACAATTCCATCAGCTATAAACGGAACGACCATTCACACCATCGAAAATAACGCATTTGCATGTCAAACCCAAGTTTCTCAATTCTCAATTCCATCGAGTGTTACTTCAATAGGCAGTTCAGCATTTATTGGTTGTACATCCCTTTCTCAAATCTTCATTCCATCAAGTGTTACCTCAATATGTAGCTCAGCGTTTAGTGGTTGCACCTCTCTTTCTCAAATCACACTTCCACCAAGTATAACTCATATAGGCGTAGAAGCCTTTTCTACATCTACAGTATTGAATAGTTTCAATGGTAATAGGGCAAATATAGATTTAGTCATTCCAGAAGGTACAAGGGATACATATGAGGCTAATGGTTGGACTGGCTTTAATGTAGTAGAGTTAAGTGCAACTGGCCCATTAGTAGTGACAAGCGGGCAGTTACGAGGAATTGTCGAGATTCCTCCAATATTCAACAATAGAGCAATTACAGCGATCGGAGATTATGGATTTGCCAACCAGACACAACTAACAGGCATTTCTATTCTGTCTGTTCGTTCAATAGGACGAGAAGCATTTGCAAATTGTTCAGAACTAAAAGAGGTGTATTATTGGAGTGTAGAAGGACTGTCTGTCACACCTGATCACTCGACTTCATATAGCAATTATTATTATACCGAGCGTTCACTAGATATTAGTTTAGAAGCAGGATTTACATACTCTCTCTCTTTTGACTATAGTAATTTAACCGCCAGCACAGATATTACAAATGTTTTTACAAGTCTTGGAGTGGGGGAAACCACATTTGCAGTTGATTTACCAGTACAGAAGTCATTTTCATCAACATCAGGAACCCAAGTTATAGTTTTCACGCCTACAGAAGCCCAGTTAGCCTCATCTAAAAAGCTGTGGTGTCGATTTATCAGAACAGGCACACCACAAAGTGTTTCTATCAACATAAGCAATGTCGAAATAGAGCTTGGAATGAATGATATTGACAGTTCTGCTTTTATGGGTTGTGAAAAACTTAGCTCGCCAGGGCTTGATTATCGTTTATTACCGAATACTACCGATAAATATGCCGTTACAGGTTTAAGTGGCTTGGAAGCAACTTACTGCTTATTGAGCGGAACTCTTTTTATCCCCTCAAATTTTGACAATGGCAGCAAGCAAGTAACCCAAATTGACCCAAGTGCTTTTGCTGACAACGAGTATATTAAATGGGTTTTTATGCAAACGGGCATTACCTCGGTTGGTAACAGAGCATTTCAGTTCTGCTCTAGCTTGGAAATGGTTAATATGTCTGCAACAAGTGTAACTACCATAGAGGATTACACATTTGATGTTTGTACTCCTAACACTCTCGACAACAAACTTGACAAGGTATTATTACCAAGTGGCCTGCTGATTATTTGTGAGGGTGCTTTTATCAGGACAAATATGAGTATAGATACTCCACACAGTGTGACAAGTATAGGCTCTTATGCTTTTGCGTATGGAGATAGGGCTAGTTTTAGGCTTCCAAATAACTTGATAACAATCGGATCTTATGCTTTTGCATATTCTGAATCTTTAGCATTGGGATACACTGGGTCTTCTTTGACTACTATTGGTGAGAGAGCTTTTTACGAGACTCCTTTACCTGCTTTAACTGAAATATTTCCTTCTATAACTACTATTGGAGCATATGCTTTTTGTAATTCAAGCTTTTATTCTAATTTTGCCCTTTCTGCAGGTAGTCAATTGACAGGTATAGCAAACTATGCCTTTAAAAATACCAACTTAACCCGTATTGTGATACCCTCATCGATATCTACTATCGGTCAAGGAGCTTTCAGTGGAAATACATCTTTAACTATTTATACCGAACGGACAAGTAAACCCTCTACCTGGAACTCATATTGGAACATTTCAAATCGGCCTGTTGTATGGGGATGCACACTCTCTTCTGATAAGACA
Source organism: Firmicutes bacterium ADurb.Bin080 (assembly GCA_002070965.1). Classification (GTDB taxonomy): domain Bacteria; phylum Bacillota; class Clostridia; order Christensenellales; family DTU072; genus MWEH01. The sequence goes on from MWEH01000158.1 coordinate 3,600, forward strand.
TACGTGTTATCATTTACCAAGAATTCTTCTAATCCATCAAACCCTGGAGCAACAAATGGCATAACTGACCCGTATCGTAAAGGATATACTTTCGGCGGATGGTATACCACAGCTAATTTTTCAGGGAACCCAGTAGAGAATATTGCAAGCGTCGAGGATAATACGATATTATACGCAAAGTGGAATAAGAATTCTTGTGTGGCAGAGGGAACATTGATTACTCTTGCGGACGGGAGTCAGGTAGCTGTCGAGGATTTGACAGGGAGCGAGTCATTGCTTGTCTGGAATCTGTTTACGGGTACTTTTGATGTTGCGCCTATTCTGTTTATCGACAGCGACCCATATTCTAAGTATGAAATAATTCATTTGTATTTTTCCGATGGAACAGAAGTAAAAGTTATAGATGAGCATGCATTTTGGGATATTGATTTGAATGAATATGTGTTCCTTAGAAATAATGCGGCACAATATATCGGCGATTGGTTTAACAAGCAAACAGATGACGGTAATGGCAATATGATATGGACTGCTGTTCAGCTAGTTGATGTTGAGATATATGATGAGAATACAACAGCATGGAGTCCAGTAACCTTCGGGCACTTGTGTTATTTCGTTAACGGAATGCTATCTATGCCGGGAGCAACGGAAGGACTTATCAATATCTTTGAAGTTGATCGGGTCACAATGCAATACGATGAAACATTGTTTGCAAGTGATATTGCGACATATGGATTTTTTACATACGAAGAATTCTCTGAAATTATTCCAATATCGGAAGTTATTTTTGAGGCTTTCAATGGACAGTACTTAAAAGTATCAATTGGAAAGGGTCTCATCACAATGGATAGACTTGTTGCATTGATAGAACGTTATGCAGGTTTCTTCACGGAAGAAAAGGACAATACTCCAGATTTTCAAGATGATCAAAAGGATCATGGCAACCATCATGGACATAATAACGGACATTCGAACCATAATGGACAGGGCAATGGGAATGGAAACCACAACGGGCATCGTTGCAAAGGTAGATAATTCTGGCAAAAGAATAAGATTTGTTATAATTGATACTATGCCAGCGGAACATTCTGCTGGCATTTGAATTGAAAGCCAGGAATAAGAAAATTAAATTTCATAGTACTGGGTTATTCTATGGAAAAAGAATGTAAAGTTATCTGTGATGCCATTGAAAAACAATGTGCCAATTTCACAATAGAGTGAAATTGCAGGATAATGCTACAATTTAAAGATTATTTGATATAGCGCTGAAAAAGACATATTATCAGTAAAATCCTGTAGAAAACAATAGTTTAGATTGAGTAGAGAGGATTCGATAGAAAAGTGATTTTGTCACAATATTTATCGATTAAATATAGAAAAGGTAATCTAATACTAGGGGAAAACGCAACAAACTCCCACTATAATTATTTTTTTACTTATTTCCGGTAATTTTTGCCTGTAGGATTACAATATATTCGTATTAATATACGGATTATCTTTACTTTTCCGCATTTTTATTTTTTAGCTTAAAAAATACGATTGGATATCCTATGTCATAATGGGGTTTATGGGCGTAATCCATTAAAAAACCACGTTCCCTTGGAAGTGGTTTTCTCTTTTAGTTCTTGTTAAAATATATTACTTCTATTTCATATATCTAATTTTATTGGGATTTGCAACTCTCTCCTCTGGCCTAGCAGGATTTGATGGTGGGGGCGGATTTCCTTTCGGAATCGCATCAATTCCACGTTTGACAAGATTGCCTTTATGGGCCCTGTCATATAAACGAAGGAACTTCCTCTTTTTAAGTACCATTATTACTATAATAACTACCATTATTGCAAAGATTGCGGCTCCACCGTATGCAATGTAAAGCAACATTCCTCTGTCAATTTCTATTCCCATAACAGAGCCGTAGACTATGTCAGCTTCTTCTCTAACAGTTATATTTGCAGTTGTAGCAAGCACATAAGTATCCAGTCTGTCAGTTGTGAAAGATACGCTCTTTCCGTCCTTGTTGATCATCACTCCTTCCATGGGGGCTAAGCTGCCATCAGCATATAACCGATATACTGAGAACGTAGTATAGTTATAGAACTCCTCAGGAATTGGAAGAGTTACTTCTATTTCTCCAGTATTATATTGGGATCCCCACCCGCTTAATCCAACCTTATGCATCGAAATAATAGCTCTCGAGGCTGAAGAGGGGAGGGTAGACATCAAAGTTTTTTGTGCCTCATTGAAAATTTCAGTTGTCTTAGCATACGGAATAACTTCGACTGCCACGCTGACCTCTTCTCCGACTAAGGAATCCCCATAGATGCTAATTCCAGAGGTCTTATCTTGAAGAAGATATACTTCGCAAATTCTCTTAAGCTCCTTCAGTTTAATGAATAGATTGGGATTAAAGACGGCTTTCTGGTCAGTAGATAATCCTAAGTAGGATGAATAAACTCTAATTACGCTCTCATAATCTTTTTTTGCAACAACATTCATCGCAGGAAGAGAAGTGGTTTGTTTTTCTATAGTCCTTATCTGTTGCATTAAAGCATTAAGCTTAGCATATTCGGCTAATAGCTTTTGATAATATGTGTTATAAGTTCCCTCGATAATTTTGTTTTGTTGCCACTCAGGATAAACCACTAGAGGGTCTGGAGAAGTGAAGTAATCAACATACTTTTTCATGTCGGGATAATCGGACACTAATTCAAATGTTGGTCTTTGATTTATAGTAACTAAATATGCCCGGTAATCAGCAACCTGCTTTTCTAATGTATTCACCCTATCCCAAAGTCTTGCTATAGTAGTACGGAAGTATTCGCTTCTTGAAGCAGATAATGCGTTGCTTGCTACAGCAGCCTCATAATGATTTTCGAATGTACTAAGCAGTGCAAGATGGTCCTCGTTCAGTTCTATACTTGTCCCTTCTCCACTGACAGTCAATGGAAATACCGTCATATAAAACTTAAGCTCTGCCTTATTCCCCGCCTTATCTGCAACGATGATATGAACATATCCGTTATTACTATTATCAACAGTATTTGTTGCAATTATTTGACCATTTGAAAGGGGGAAATTATTGTATTTTGCATAATCTAAATTATCTTCTGTATAAGTAATAACCTGGTCAATATAGTAAACGTTTGGAACCGCTGGATTGTTCGAGTTAACAATAATGCCAGAGTGTATTACTGGTTTAACTGAGTCAATATTAACTTGAAATTCCTTTTCGACGATCAATCCAGATTGACTTTCAGCTACAACAATTATTCTCGAAATAAGAGTGAAACTTAAGGTTGAGCCAATCTGCCAAGGAGTTATCATTTCAGGAGTGTTGTAGTCATAATAGGTATAAGTAACCTCAGATGCCGTTTCGGCCAATATCTCTCTGCTTATTACTACTTCTCCGGCATTTGTCCATTCACCCGAGGTAAGTCTCCCTGCTGCAACCCCTCCGTTCATAGCCTGCCCAATTAGCCTAAAGTCGGGTTGTATTTTGTCTATGTTGAATTTTAAATCGTATGTTTGATAGGATTGAGTGGCTTTTGATTTTGCTTGAAGGGTTATGTTTATAGTCCCATTTCCATCAGAAAATCCTGATCCCGAAATTGCTGCGATGATATCGTCGGTAGATATCCTATTAGTACGCATAAACTGATAATCTTCTGTTCCCTCTATCTTATACTGATATATAACACCACTTGGAATATCATCGTTTCCAGAAATCTCAATTAAAATGGAACTCGGATACCAACGATCCCTTGCATCCTCTATAGATATTGAGGCCACTTCAGTCGTACTGAGATGAATATTTTCTGGGCCCAAATTGGGAGTATCAACGTCAATCTTTATAATTACAGCCTTATCAAGAAGTTTTTCCGCGCCCGCCAAATTCGTAACTTTAAATTTTACCGTCCCCTTAAAGTTTCTTACTACTGCATCTGGGAAGAGCGGATCGCTTTCTCCTAAAAATCTTAATTCTCCATCCTGATTGTAAGGTTTGGAGCTTGCATTATATTTAACCCAAGGTTCATTGTCGATTTGGTACCAATAATATACACCGGTCATAGAAGAAGGTCTGATTCTAACTGTCGCTCTATCCGTCCAGTTAAATTCGTACGCTCCCGAGGCGCCTATAGTTCCGCCTGAAATAATTTCCGCACCAAGAACTTGAGTTTCTCTAAAGACATGAATTTTATATGCATTTATCGCATCGTTGAGCATCAGATCGTTTTTCGCATATACCCAATAATACTGCTCCGTCAAAGGAATAGTTCCAACAAGCTGAGTCCATCCTCCAGAGGTAATAGCCGGGGAAACGGTTTCAGAAGAGCTGGTTACGCGATAAAAGAAGGTAATTGGTGCCTTGTTTTTGAAAATACTATTTTGATCAACTATAGAAGTGGTGCTTCTTAAATTGATAACGTTTGTGCTGTAAATATGATATAGATTTGCATCGCTATCCCATACTACCTCACCAGTTTGCTGGCTGATAGCATAAACAACATTAGGAGTTGAAGTATCGATTTTTACTGATAAGTCAATAGGAGTGCTTGGATGCCCAGCCTGGTTAATTGCTCTAAACGTAATAACGCCATCGTAACTAGAATACTTTCTTCTTGCAAATTCATCCGGATTTCCAGCGGTAGCTGCATCATCTGCTTGCTCGAGTTGATTAAAATACCATTTAATCCCTCCGAACAAGAATGTAGAGTGTCCATCCCCTTCCACAGCTTCCTCGGTATCCATCCAAATCCCTTTGTTTGGCCCTTTTTCTAATTTATACTGATATTTCGTAATTATTATTGGGTCAATCTCATACTGAGTTGACTCCGAAATATCCAAGGAGAAGTCGATAGGTTCCCCCAGCCAATTAGTGCTGGTTGCGCCTGAAACCTCAATAGAATAGTTTCTAACATCATATCTGAATATTACATAGTCGGTTTCTGTTCTTTGAACTGTTCCCGTTCTATCCTGCACTCTAGACTCAAGGAAAAAGATATATTTAAACTCACCCTTTCCCCCTTCTGTTGGCATATTAATTAAGAACTCTTCTCCTTCGCCTAAAACAAAATCCTGAGGATTTGCAACGGGATTTGTTTCCGATACAAATGGGGCATAGAAATATCTGAAGTGTCCGGTGTGATTAGTTAAAAACCTGACCCTGATATCGTTTGCAATTGGGTAACTACCCAGAATATCAATATCCGGTCTTATTACATTCCCGGATCCATCAACCAAATCTGCTTCAATCCCCGAAAATCCAATAATAGTAGTATCAATATTAACTGGGACCGTAATAAATTTGAAAAGACCAGCTCCGCTCTTCAAAACATATCTATATATGCCCGAATTAGAAACGGAGATTTCAAAATTTCCTCCAGAAGTTTTAGCAATCTGTGTTGTGCTCTGTTGGTTTTCTGAAATCATCCTATAACACACAGTCCCCGAAATATTTTCCTCGGGAGCTATAGTAATTATTACCTCGCCTGCAGACCAATCATTTGGGCCAAGAACTGTGGCTGTTCCTGCAATTGTAGCGTTAACTTCGGCATTTGGCTCTTTTAAATCAAGATTGATTACCGGGGTTCTAAGAGGAGTTCCTCCTGTCCCATTATCAACTCTATTTTTTGCTTTATCGTAAATATAGAAAGACATGGTTGTTCCATCTATATCTCTATCAATTTCTGCAGTAAACGTAGCTTTTCCATTGGAAATACTAGACCTCGTGTACTGGAGAAGCGCGGTGGTTGAGGTATTGCCAGTTATATATGCATAAATTTCATATTCGTCTGGAACATCTAAAAAAACGGGAAGTAGAAAATCAACTTTAATATTCTCGTTAACCCAAAGCCTGGTATCCCCGTTTACTAAACTTGAATTGGGATAATATGTTTGTATCGACATATCAACTGCAAAATTCTCTCTTAATACGGTGACTCTAAATTGACTTTCACTAACCAATCCCGCTCCTGTTCTAACACGGATATAGTAGGTCCTGTTTACAATAGGAGTAGTAGCTGTAGCAGTATTTTCCAAAATATAGTTTGAGCCACTTGCAGGTATGTTAGTATACGTTAAGGAAGAAGCTTCTGTTTTATACTCAAAATACACCGGGTTTCTGGAGTCAGACTGAATTGCAGTATTGTTCAAGGTAAATATAATCCTATTCTGGGCATATCCTGCTCTCTGGTTGGGCCCTTCAGGCATTCCCATTGATACTATTTCCTTTCCGTTTCCATCTCTAGCTTGCAAAGCTAAAACTGGGGCAACTGTATCTATTTGAGCCACAAAATCTCCGCCGTTACAAATAATACCCGATCCGCTAACCGACCTAAAAGATAAGTTCATGCTTTCGGTCGCTTCATATACAAAAACCCCGCTTCCTCCGATTTGATTGAGATCAGTCCATCCATTGGCATCCAAATATTGATATCTGGCTCCAGACTTCAGTTCAATTTGCACATCCGGGCTAATTATATATCTGACATTTGTCGCAGACCATTGTCCGGTTAGATAATCGGTGCTATCGGCCTTTTTTGCTTCTACATAAAAAACTGGTTCTACTTTATCAATGTATACTTTTAAATCTCCCGCATAAGTGCGACTGGTTTGCATGGAACCGTCATAAGTCTTGAGAGTAATTCTTCCTCCATAGCTTAGTATTTCGCTCTCTGGGCCAAGTATCGTTGCCGTATATGCTTGAGTTGCTTCATTATACTGGAAGGGTTGTTCCTCGCCATCTACCAAAGAATAAACTACGTTCGCGTTGGTTTCTGTTCTTGTCTTAACTTCAACCTTTACTCCTGAAGACACCCAGTTTTGGTTTGGAGCATTTGCTATCGGATATGTCCTGTCAGTAGAACCATCATTGTAAGTCGCGGTAACTGAAATAATATCGTAATCGGAAGATGAACCCGTCTTATCTACAAGGGCTTCTATCCAATAAGTAGAAACATATTCTTCTTGTTCTTCAAGACCTTCACTTAATATTTTAAAGTATATGTACCTGTGGAAAACATTTTCAGGGACGGAAGTAATCTGTTGTAGTAAAGATAAATTCCACCCATAGTCGTCAAAATCCTTAGATATTCCACTAGCCGGGTCAGCCGAACTTAACCAGGTCAAATCAAGAGAGGTCTTTGGATTATCTACATAATCTTCATTGATTGCGTAACTAAAATCCGAGTAATTTATAATAGCAGGATCTTTTAACTGTATAAAAAAGTCTGGAAACTCAACAGCTCCATACACTGTAATACCAGACATATACCCGTTTGTATTAACGGTAAAATCATATTTTTCTTTTATTTCATCGGGAGTAAAGTCGATCAATACTTCTACCCATTCTTCGGTTATATATGTTTGAAGCTCAGTTATCTCAGGATCTGGGTTTTCATCTATTGCAGTATTTTCGACTTTAAAATACACGAATTTATGAAATACATAATTATCGATGTATCCATCGGTTACTTGTTCAAGAGAAAAATCGATTGTCGCAATACCATCTATATCATCATACTGAACAACATAGTTCTCTTCGACCTCTTCGGCTACATCTGACGCAGAACGAAGCTTATTCCAAGACTCCGCTGGGATAGAAGTCAGAGGATTCAAAAGGGTATCTGAAAAAGCGTAATAAAAACGAATGTCCCTGTTGTCGCCCACAAAGGCTCCATTGTAAATTTGAGTGAATTGGAGGTTAAAGGAGGGTATGTTATACAAGTCAGTCGCTATTCCTGATATGTAGTCTCCGGTATCAATAGAAAAATCATATTTTCTGGAAAGTTCTTCCTGAGTTAGAGCCTCGGCTGAAATAAAAGACATCCCGAGTATCGAAAAAATGCACGCTAGTATTAGCACAGCCACTGTAGCAATAGCAAAGGTAGAAAATCTTCGGGACCCTATCGAATTCATCTGGACCTCACCATGATCTGAAGTGTTTTGCACGTCATAAAGACGAGTGCACCCACTCCGCGTAATATGATAATATCACAAACCCATTCTATCCGCAAGTACGCGCGCGAGCATTATTTATATACTTATATATAAGTGAAAACGAAATATGAACAGTGTCGGCTTTTTTCTGGATGCCTTTCACTATAATTTCACGCCGAATTCGTTATGTAATAATAGCTTCTTTTTTCCCTGTTGACCTTTAATTTTCTTTCCACAAAAAAAGCGGTCTTTTGACCGCCTTTTTCTTGTAAATTCTGTTATTAAAAGTCGTCGTCTTCCTCTTCCTCTTCTTCCAATTCCTCATCTTCGTCTGAAGGGAGAAAGTCATCGTCATCTTCTTCGTTGTTACTCTCTTCCTCGTCTGTTTCCTCATCTGTTTCGTCTGAGGAATCTTCGTCATCTAAGCCAGCAAAATCTAAGTCCTCAAAGGTTTCTTCATCTTCAATCCATTCTTTCTCTGCAAGACCTTCGAGGGAGTCCGCCTCAGGATCAGTAATATCTTCATCAGAAATAACTTCGAATTCTTCTTCTGGCTCAACATCAACTGTATCTTCATCTAATTCTATTTCAATATTATCAAAATCTTCTTCAACATCTATTTTAGCCTTTTTGGCCAGTTCAAGCAGACAGTCTTCACATAACTTTTTCCCAGGCACTACGTAATTTTTTTCGCACTTGGGACAGAGTTCCTCTTCCAAATCAAGATCAATTATGCCCTTCATTTCAGCAATGCAAACAGAACAATACTCTTCGTTTTCAAGGATATAGTTTAATTCGCAGCGCGGACATTTTTTATATTTTCCCATTTTCCACCCCTTTTACTAAACTAGTGAAAATATTTGAAAATCCACTCAATTAGCAATTTATAGAATTGCGTATATTATATGAACGAATTATTATCTTGTAAACACTTTTTTTTCAAATTTTTGTTAATTTTTTAGAACATTTAATAATATTTCAGAAAAACTACAAATTTTAATGTTTTTTCTTGCTATTCTAGCAGAATCAAGCAATTTTCTAATTGTTTCAATTATAGAAATTTTCAGCCTATAAAAAAAGAAAAACCACCCAAGTCCGGGGTGGCCTTCTAATTATTTCTTTTTTCGAATTTCCCCTTATTTTTCTGCATAATATAAAGAAAAACCACCCAAGTCCGGGGTGGCCTTCTAATGATTTCCGTTTTCGAATTTCGCCTTATTCTTCTGCCGTTGGTGGATCGACAAGCATATCTATCTCGTCGGCATGGGAGAACAGCCCGATTCTGGTCGCTTTCATTGTTCTCTCGTCATTGCGGTCTACTGCGGAAAGGTCTAGGTAGTACGTGTAGTTTTTCACGTCTGAATTAAAAAAGTAAATCGTGTCATATACTTTATCGTATCCCAGCCATGTACTGAAATAACCTGCTTTGTACAAAGCATATGCTCCTTCAAGAGAAATCACATAGTCGCTTCCGGCCTTGTCTAAGGCTTTAATAGTATATAATTTGTTAGATACTATGTACTGCACATGGACTTCATTTCCTGTTTCTTTATACCCTAATATCTTTAGTGAGGAACCGGATACTGCCGGTGCAAAGGTCCAGGTTCCATCAATTCCTCTTATGCCTAAATCATAACTATCTGAATCCAAAGCAAAAATGTATCCTTCCCCGAGTATATCAAAGTCGGTGTAATTTACTCCTTCTGTATATCTTACTTCGTTTTCCCATTCAAAAGAAAAAGTAAAATCAAAGTCATAGGAATAATTACCTTTGGATCTAGTATTAACCCCACTGTCGGTCTTTGAGTAAAACAATCTGATAGAATCAGCCCCAATTGGTATAATTTCAGTAAGGCTTATTCTATACCCCTTTGAGTGCTCTAAAGTTTTTCCTTCATAAGAAGATAATCCGTTAAACACCTCTTTAGGTTCCTCAGCTCCTGCTTTAAAAGAATATACGTGGTTAAAGTAATTTACCGTACTATCATCATTTTTTGTGTAAATTATTGTATCTGAAAGAGAATTTACTCCTTCTCCATATGGGAGAAATTTAACATCCCCTATTTCCGTTGCGATTTCTCTGTCCTTAAATCTTTTTGTCGACAAATCAATTTCATGGAGATTATACTCCCTGACATATAGGATGTATCCGGTAGGAGTAACTCTGAAAGAAACCGAGTAATCATCAAATGAGGCGATTTTCTGCGTTCCTGTACCATCAAGCTTTGTCCGCATTAAATCCATTTTGCTTGTCATGGGCTCTCCCTTGCTGTCTTTTTCAATGGAGGGAGTGGTGTAATAAATATATTCCCCGACAACTGTTATCCCAATACTTGGGCTGGAATTATATACATTTTTGGGAACTACCGTAACTAAAGTGTCCATCTTTGGTTTTTGATTTTCGAGCTCCACACGCATAATTGCGCCTTTTACAGTATCCCCAAAATCATTATCTCCTGTCTTATCAGCATAACCATTGATGAAATACAGGTACTTTCCCACCCTGACGGCTAGCCCGTTGTTTGACGTAGTGTCAATATTTGACAGGTCTGTTTCAACGCCATCAACCTTGTAGTTCTCCGTGCATGCTGTCGCAGTCATTATCACCGCAAAGCAAAGAGCTATACAAAGAACCGCAATTATAGTTTTTTTCTTCATAACCTCTCCTAAAGTGTGGTATCCACCTTACGTTATTATATATTCAGGTATATCCTTTTGCAACGAATTTTTATTCTTGGTCAAACATAGACGCAATAGCTGGTAATACCATTGTTGGATGGATCCCTGAATCAACATACATTTCGTGAGTTGTTTCCCCTGAAAGAACCAAAACCGATTGATATCCGTTATTTACCCCAAACAAAATATCTGTATACAGCCTGTCCCCGATCATAACCGTACGTTCTTTCGGAATGTCGAAGAGACTTTCAATTATTTCTGCCATTGGGGCATAAGGTTTTCCGCAAATAACACTGGGAGCCCTGCCACTTGAGCTTTCGAACATAGTCATCATCGCGCCTACGTCTGGCATATCTCCTATATCAGAGGGGCACACTATGTCCGGATGAGTTGCAAAAAACTCCCTCCCTTTTTCAAGTAGAATATTACCCTTCCAGATTTTCTCGTATGTAAGTGTAGTGTCAAAAGCCAACAAGAAAATATCAGCATCTTCAGAAATAGGTATGCGTGACTTCTTTAGTTCCTCAACAAAACTTGGAGTCCCTACGGGATAAACCGACTTGCCCGGTCTTCTTGTATGAAGGTATCTTATGGTTGCCATGGTCGAAGTAATTATCTGCCATAGATCTACCGGATATCCCATACTTGATATTTTTTTCACATATTCTTTTTTGTCCTTAGAGCTGTTGTTAGTCAAAAAACAAACCTTTTTACCAAGTGCTGTCAGCTTCTTCAAGGTATCTATTGCTCCATCAATAGGGGTGTCTCCCAAATAGACGGTCCCGTCAAGATCAAATAAAAAAAGGTCCGCATCAATTTTTAATGCCATAAAAAAATTCCCCGGTGCCCAATAAAGGCAATTTTACATAGTGAATATAAGATACCACGAATTTATTATCGTGTAAAACAATTACTCGCCCCCTTATATATAAAGTCTTTAAGATTATCAGTCGCGAGTGTATTCCTACAATTTTTCCGACACCAGATAACCCTCGTTAATCACATAACAAAGAAAGGGAATTTCCCTTCTTGAAAACACTAAACATCATTTAAGTCTCTGCTTTCCTGATCATTCGCATTCTTAGCTAGTCGTAAGATTCGTCCCGGTCTATTGTAGTTATTACCTACATAGTGGCACAATTCCTCGAGGTATTTCCTACCTCCCTCGGCCTTCTTTATCAAGTCTTCAATTTTCAGGATAGAAAGCAGATCTTCCGGCATAGGGACACTTTCGACTGATGCATTGTAGGGGCAGACTTCTTGACAAGCATCACAGCCTAATATACTCTTTCCGATCAGGTTTAAATCAACTGACGTATCTTCAGGGTGGTCGCTGGCGTACCGTAAACATAGCTCCCTGGAAAAGCCTCCTTTTAGGGCTCCTGTTGGACAATGATTTGAGCAAATTTTGCATCCCTCACAAATCCTATCTTCCTGAGAAAAATTCGCAACTTTTTCTTCAACATTAAGCTGATCCATTTCAATCGCTGATAGAGCGATCCTGGTTCCATGCGGAGGAATTGCCACTAAACAATTCTTCAGAAAAATAGCGCATTTGGTATCCAGAAACAACTTTTTTAGTTGCCCTTTGTATACAACTGCATTATATTCTGCAAATTGATGCTCAATTTCTTTGGAAATAAAATACAAGTCGTTTGAGGCAGGATAAAATGCATTAAGATATGCATACCCGTGTGGCGTTTGCTCGTACGGATGATATGGCTTATACAGCAAAATATATGTTTTATTACCCATATGGGTTATGAAGTAAGTATCAATATATTTATCGATTATCTTCTTAATCATTCCTTCCGCCTGAATATTACTATCTTTTTCCAAATTATACTTTTCTAATTAGGTTCCAATTTTCTAAAGCCTTTGTTAATACTAATCCCTATTCGTAATAGCATTAATTCTGATTTTCTTCCGCTATTGTTAATCCCAATTGATATGCTTTTCGTAATATCGTAAATTGTGATTTTTTAAAGCTATTGTTAATCCCAATCCATATGCTTTTCGTAATAGC
>MWEH01000159.1 GCA_002070965.1 Firmicutes bacterium ADurb.Bin080
CTTATAGTAATACTGATGTCTGGTAATGCCAGCTACTGCAAGTGCCGTATCTCTTTTCATGCCCCTGAAAATGAAGGAACAGACTATCTTCTTTTTTTCTCCGTTTTGGTAATGTGGTCAAAAATAGTTGGTAATTTTTTCAGGATTGAGGATTAAACTTGGTTTTCAACCTGAAGAGTAAGCGGGCAATGCTGGAGAGCAATCCGCCAGCAATAAGGATAACGGATATACAGTAGAAAGGTGGCCTTGTGTCACCTTTTACTGGTATCCTATTATGGCTAATAAACTCATTTTGCTTTATTTCTAGGAAGTGTTCCAATCAGTGTGTCTTGTGTAGCGGGTTTTCATTGTAGTTTTATATCTTAAAATTATACTTTTCTACTCAATTTTCTTGATTATGAAAACGATCTCAAGAATTGTTAAGGGCAGACTAGTTAATATTTTTAAGTATTGACATATTGGTTATTAGGATTACTTTTAATATATTTAAGGCGTCTAATTATAATTGATTCTACATGAAAGTGATATTAAGAATATGTTTATCGATACTGTTTATTATGACGACATTCTCATGTAATCATACATTGAAACAATCTGATATGAGATTAATCTTCCTTCATCATAGTGTTGGAGAGACATTATGGAATGGCAGGCCGCCTTCCCTGCTTACCAGAGCGGCAAAAAGAATAAACATCAAATTAGCTAAGATGGTAAGTCCAAAACCACAAATGCAGTTATTGTTTAAAGACTACTGTAACGTGAACATGAAAAATTATCTTATAGAAGAAAAGGCTTTCCCTCAGGCTAAACCATATGGATGGAATAATAATCCTTTTGACTACTACAATATATGGGTCTATAATTCAGGTGAAGAACCATTCAAGGGAGAACCAACTCTTGAAATACTAACGAAAGACTATCAGGTAATTATCTTTAAACATTGCTATCCTGTAAGTAATATTCAGCCTGAACGAGACACACCCGATATAAATTCCGCATACCCATCTCTTTCTAACTATAAGCTTCAATACTTAGCATTAAGAGATAAATTACATGCTTTTCCTGAGACAAAATTCATTTTGTTTACAGGTGCTGCACAAGTGAAAGGAAACATTTCGGAAGAAGAAGCTTTAAGGGCAAAAGCTTTTTTTAGTTGGGTTACAGAGGAATGGGATATACCAAATGACAATATATTCTTGTGGGATCTATATGGCCTTCAAACTGAAGGTGATATTTATTTCAAAGACGAGTATGCAATGTCTTCAGTAGATTCACATCCGAATAAGACTTTCGCATCTAAAGCAGTTCAATTGCTATTTGATAGAATTATTGATGTGATTGAAAATGATGGAAAAGAATCGACACTTACCGGCATCAAAAAATCCCCAATAGTGATACATTGAGATAATTGCTGGGATTCAGTTCATTATCGGTTCTTTTCCTTTTAGTGAAACAGGATGGAAGAATCATCATGTGTTCCTATTTGTATTGGTTGTAGACTGAATAATAATATGTTAATGAACTAATAATATTTTGCCTTCCTAAGAATGTGCGCCCCTCCAGGGAGCTATATTCGATATTTTGAACTTTAGTTTTATTTTGTGTAAACGATGTACTATAAAAAATCTTTTAGTCACAATTAATCGTTAGATTAAGAGTTTAATTGTTAATATTTAATGTTATTAATAATTACACAGGTGGATATAACTTCTCTGAAATATGTTGCATTGCTTGTCATTTCGGTTGTCATTCATTATAAACTTCCCTCAAGATTCAGGATTTTATATTTAGTGATTCTCAGTTGCGGATTCATTGCCAATTTGAATGTCTATTTACCACTTTATCTAATCTTTTATGTATGCATTAACTTCTATTTGGGTCTCAAAATTTCTACATTAAAATGGGGGAAGCTCTTTTTTTATATTGGCATCATTCTTAACCTCTCACAACTGCTGATAATTCGTTATGCTTCATTTGCGATAGATCCATTACTGGTTTTTTTTGGTTCTGGTTTTAAACTCTCTCTCATATCAGAAATCATACTCCCTATAGGTATATCATATTACACTTTACAAGGAATTGGTTACTTAATAAATGTGAGAATGGGCTGGGAAAAGGCAGAAGTGAATTTCCTTCAATTTTCCCTTTACATTATTTTCTTTCCAAAATTTCTTTCAGGTCCTATTGAAAGATCAAATCATTTTTTAAAACAGGTTAAGGATCTGAAGGAATTCAATGAAAATAATATTACTATTGGCTTAAGAATAATTTTGATAGGGTTATTTAAAAAAATCGTAATAGCAAATCAGCTATCTCCATATGTTGTTAATACATTCAATAACATCAATTCAGTTCCTGATGATACACTCTGGTTGATAATGATGATACAGCCACTTTATCTTTATTTCGACTTTTCCGGGTACACTGATATAGCAGTAGGCTCTGCAAAACTTTTTGGGATAGACCTTCTCCCAAATTTTAACCGGCCTTTTTTTTCAAAGAATATGACAATTTTTTGGAAAAGATTTCACATCTCCCTGTCATCTTGGTTTAATGACTATGTTTTTCGACAGCTAAGCTTCAAATTAAGAAGGTGGGGTGTTCTTGCCACATTAACAGGATTACTTATTACATGGATACTTTTCGGTATTTGGCATGGAGCAGGATGGACATTCATGCTTTTAGGGTTCCTTCAAGCCCTCGTGATTGCATATGAGTTCTTTACTAAGAAATGGAGAGCTTATTTATTCTCGAAAATACCTGACAAACTTGGACTTTGGATTGGGCGGATATCAACATATCTATTCTTTTCTGCTGCTCTCACTTTCTTTTTCGCTCCAGATATGACATCAGTTACAGCCTTCTTTAAAAAATTGATGCATCTTAATTTCCGTATTCCTTTGGATGGAATTAGTACATATCCCTTTATGCTTATAATTTATATACCACTTTTCTGGATCATTGAACTATTGCAGGAAGACTATGATCATTTGTATTTAGGATTGGTAGAAAAAATACGAGGAAATAAAAAAGGAAGGCTTTTAAGATGGTCACTATACTCAATTATCTTAACAGCTCTTATTATCGAAGGCTTTAAGAATCAGCAATTTATTTATGCAAATTTTTAATCATGAGGAAAATCACAATTACTTTTCTACAATTCCTTTTATTTTTTGCAGTTTTCTCTGTGTTTGTAAATGCCATATATCTTTTGGTTATTATAAAAACCGACTGGGATTTTCGGAAAAGAATTGAATCCTTAAGGTTCAGCAGTCCGGACTATGATGCCTTAATACTAGGATCCAGTTTGGCGCAATATGGTATTGATAGTGAGTTAATGACAAAACATGGGTTAAAATCATATAACATGGCCCTTGTAGGGAATTCTGTAAAAACCTGTTATATTCAATTGCAGGAATACCTGGAGAAATATTCTCAAAAACCTGAGTATGTAATATTGGTGGCTAATTCATGTCTTGAGTCATTTGATCAGGAAGGGATACATCCTGTTGTTGAATTTACAATGAAGAAGCAGAAGATAGATTTCACTGATATTCCAGTATCGAAATTCAGATGGCAGGGAACAGAATTGTTTAAAAAGGCTCTATCAAAAGAATATAGAAGCGGATATCTTTCATTTGGTCAGCTAAGAAGAAGCAAAATAGTTGAAGATTATTCAGAGCATGATTATCTGCATATGAATTATCATAAATATGAAAAGGCAATCTGGATAGAAAAGATCGCCGCATCATGTGCTGAAGAGCAAATAAAACTTGTACTGATAGAGATACCAGGCGTAAATGAAACGCAAAACTCAGATTCCATTGGCCCTTACATAGTATCTTTCAAGAATAAAAATGATGCTATTCTTTACAATTTCAACTCGATCGAATTCTGTAGATTCATTGAACCAACATTAGACTGGATTGGTTTATCGCACTTCAATGAGAAAGGAGCAGCAAAGTTTACTGTAGAAATGCTGGAGTTCATAGACTTTAAATTGAATTAGTCAAGACTTAATCTGACAGTTATAAACCTCAATAAAAAACTGGACAATTTATAAGAGGAATGGGCTATGCCAATCCGCAATTGTGACTCGGTTATAAACCAATATAGGTAAGTTTCATGTTTAGTTGCCATCCCATCCGGCCATTCTGGCCAACAGCCACCAAAGTGCTTTTGCAATTCTTACCGCACCAACTCCTCCAATGTGATCCTCCATCGTAGGATCGTTATTCAAGCCTGATATATTGGCCTGGTTATCAGGATGTATTTGAGAATAATACCGATTAGTGCCGGATTGATTCCAGGCTATTTGATAATATTCACCATTATTATTGTAACGCAAAATATCAGCATAGTCAAATAAGACTATGTCTTCATTTCTGTTGACATAATTTCTGATGTATTGACTTTTGAGCTCTCGTTGAAAACCAGCCTCGGTTCCGGCAGTACCATAACTGGGATCATCATCAACAGGAAGGGTTGAAAATAATAATCTGGTCTTATAATTTTTAGTAATAAAGTAATCATTAAAA
>MWEH01000160.1 GCA_002070965.1 Firmicutes bacterium ADurb.Bin080
ATTAGACGACGAAACACTTGCCACAGCACTTCTTGACAGATTACTCTATAAATGCCAACTAATCCAGCTCACAGGGCCAAGTTATAGAATGCAAAACAGGCAAACCATATTTTAAAATGAACTTTTATATTAAAAATATACCTAATTTAGCACAACAGTCACTGCACTATTGTTCCCGAAATTACTGCATAGACTGTTCCCGTTTCCACTGTAGTTCTTTTTCCCGAAATCACTGCACTTCTTGTTCCTGTTTACAGTCTCCCCTGCCCAGGAACAGGCCGCAAAGCAGGTCGAGCAGGAACAACAGCATTACCATCGGTCACGATAACCCTCGCTATGCACTAAAAGAACTTGGAGCATAAGTCCAGTCCATCAAGACCGCTGATAATAGAAAGCGTACCGTCGGAGTCTTTAATGAATGTCGGCAATCCAGTCGGAAGTGGACATCCTTCCCCGTCAACAATGCCGACCGAATAATAGTCGGAGCCGTCCGAACGACCAGCATATTCGATGCTGTTGAATCCGTTCTGGGCGGCTTCCTCTTTTATATATTCGGGGATAAGATGGTCACTCATAGAATCTGGAGTTATATGTCATAAACATCGACAAACAAACATTTGTTTTATTAAACCCTCTGAACCAAATATGTTTATCTTCATAATTCGTACGTTGGTTTTGATTATCTAATTGTGAAATCTACTCGCAAATAATTTTATTGAGTGCGGAAGTGATGTAGAAAACATCATCCTCAGAATTATTTACGCCTAAAGAAATGCGAATTGTACCCTTTGCGTATCTGCTATCTAAGGATATTGCTTTTATCACATGAGATATTTGAGTATTTTGGCTGTCACACGCAGATCCTGTTGACACAGAAATTCCCATCAAATCTAAACGGTGCAACATCATCTCTCCGTCTGCATCTTTGAACGAAATACTAATATTACCAGGGATATTGTTTGTTCCGTTGCGAATAAAATCGAGACCAGAAGAACGTAAAGAATCAATTAAAATCTTCTCTAAAATTCGGAGCTGATTGGTATTCTTATCTGCGTTTTCGAAATTCTCCTTCAGCGCTGTAGCCATTCCAACTATTGAAGCGACATTTTCAGTTCCAGAGCGCAATCCCTTTTCTTGACCTCCGCCATAGATAAAAGGACTAATATTTAGGCCATTTTTAACATATAAAAAACCTATCCCTTTAGGACCATTAAATTTATGGGCTGATGCAGATAGCAAATCAACACCTAGGTCATGGACATTAACAGGGATATGGCCAATTGCTTGGACAGCATCTGTATGGAAAATTGCCCCTTTAGAATGTGCGATTTTGCATAATTCTTTTATTGGCTGAACAGTTCCAATTTCATTATTGGCCATCATTATTGATACAAGGGTCCGAGTGTGTACAATAGATTTGTCAAGCTCGTAAACATCTACTAATCCCTTGCTGTCCACAGGAAGATAAGTTACTTTTAAGCCAGTAGTTTCGGCACATGCACAAGGATGTAGTATTGCATGATGTTCTATCGAAGAAGTAACTATATCGAATTTTCTTTGTGTTGCTTCATGAATGACCCAATTATCGCTTTCCGTGCCACATGACGTGAAATATATTTCTTCAGGATAAGCCCCAATGCAATCGGCAATAACCTGCCTTGATTCGAGCAATGCTTTTTTTGACGTTCGCGCGAAAGAATAAGGTTGTGAGGGATTAGCATATTCCTCAGACAAGAAAGAGGTCATCGCATCTATAGCGCGCCGACTCATTCGCGTAGTTGCAGCATTGTCTGCATATACTAATCTCTTCATGATATTCCTTAAACGAAAAGCTTACAGCCTTCTTCTTTAAATTCTTCTATCTTATCATATATATCCTGAACTTCACAACCAAGGTAATCCGCCAAGCAAGTTATGCAATAATAATTCTTTACATTATCGCTAATTAACTTTTTATTAATCCCGATAGTGTCTTTGTCCAGGATTTCTTGTCCACATGCAATGCAAGTATTTTTATTCATTGTCTATGCCCTTTACAGAAAATTTTGGCATATCGATGCCCTTATACTGACTATCAAGCATGCCGAGCTGTCGGAGTATTATTTCTCTCATTTTCTTTGCAGGTCTTAGACAATAGTGTTGGAACTCTGCAATGTTTACATCCGAGACTGAGCGTACGTTAGGGAACAACAATTTCATAAATGCCGTAGCCAGTCTTTTGACAGCTTCAGTATGGCGAGTGTCCGCATTATCCGGATATTCTACGATTCTATCTACGATTGCACGATATGATGCATCATCGCGCATTAAATGCATTATTGTTGTAAAATACTCCGAATTTAATGCCCATCCCTTAATCTTTAAACCTTCATTCATTCGAGGTATATCCCAGCCTTTTATGAAGCCATGAATTCTATCGATTAATGCGCTTGTCTTGAAAACAGTTGGCAACCCATCAAACATGTTTTGCCACTCATCCATTTTCTCTTGGTCAATGTTTCCGAGCATAACAAATCCGGCATCTGCAACGTCATTCTTATCCCCAATCTTTACGGTACCTTGCTCCATATATCCCTGAAGGGTTTGAGTCATTTCATTGGGATTGTCAAACTCAACTTTTTGGATTTCATCAAAAGCGATGTAGTCATGGAAAAAGACCAAACCATCTTCTCGCCGGCCAAGGTCATAAAACAGTTTTGCTCTAGTCATTTTTCCAGCAGACAAATATCCGTATCGGCTGATACCTCCGAACAAATATGACTTTCCAGTTCCTTTAGGAGCAAGCTCTATTAGGTTAACTCGTTTTTCCACAAAAGGAAGCAGTCTGGATATCATCGCCATCTTTTGATGTTCATCTTCATAACCGGCAGCATTGTAGTCCATCGCTCCAAGAATTATGTCAATCCACTCATGAATATTGAATTCTTTTCGAACATCCTTAAAAAATTCCAAATCAATATCATACGGGCAAAAGTTCTGGAAACTAATTAACTTGATTTTTCCTGTTGTTCGAGACTCTTTATCAGGATAGCGATAGCCCAACTCAACAACTCCCCAAGTTTCATTAGCCTTTAGTAGTTCGTCACGACATCTATCCCAAACTTCAGGTTCTATGATTGTATCCTTGTTTGAAAGGGCAAAATCAGGTAATGCAAAAGTAACCTCTTGGTTATGAACACTGATATCAATTGACACCCTGGTCAGCATCTTTACATGCTCGCCTTCTAAAACAATACGATCTTTAATCCCCTTCCAGTCTCCTTTTGATGGTATGTAGGAATGGATAAATTCAGTTATTTCTTCAACATCAAATTTACCTTCGTCGTCCTCAAACATCTTCAGTAGCCAGTCACGCAAAAAAGAAGGTAATTTAAGAGCCTTAAAAAAGTTGCTTTCTTTAAGGTCCTTATAGACGACCATGTCTTCAAAATATTGTCTTAACTTTTCTTCCATAATTTCAAGGCTTTAAAAAAACTTTCTTTCGGTAGCTCCTTCTTTCTTAATCTCAAATGAAAGGCCTTTTTTGATCACATTACCATCTAGATGGACTTCAAAATCATAAAATCCGACTTTCTTAATGTCTGGAAGCTGTACCTTATAATAAAACTGTGAATCCGTCTTTTCCGCCTGATAAATATTGCCACCAATCGCAATTTCAACATTATCAGAAATCTCAGCGATAAACAGTCTTATTTCTGCTTTTTTCTTGAAGCTGACCGTTACTATTTTACTATCTGTGCAGACGTTGCACTCAATATTCTTCTTTGTTTTCGTGATTTCAATAATAGGAACCGCAACTTCCTCAAGAGATGCTCCACCATGGACCTCCACATTAGCCTTTCTTCCTCCTTTAAACCTATCATAATTTGCTAAGCACCAAAATCCATTTTCTTCTGTTGCACTATCAGGCTTCTCAGAAATATCTGCTTTTGGGCAACAGCGTCCAGAGTGCATTCCTTTTTCAGCAACTTCAACAGAAGTCTCAGATTCATTTATGACTGCCAAACGACTCGCTCCATGATCCGCAATCATCACAACCTTATCTATCCCTCCTGAAGCCAGATCAACTTCTATTTTTTCAACCCATGTCGAAATCAGCCTTAGTTCTTCAACGATATGGATTGGCAGTTTTGTGTTTTCGTAATTATAGTCCTTCTGACCAGAATGTTTAACTTCATCTAGTTCTTTAATATCAACACATTTACATCCGGCATCGACAAATGGAGCCACAAAACCCTTATTTACGGATGTAATCGAAGGAAGATCACAATGTCCTATTTCAACCTTCATGGAAAGTTGTTTTTCAAAACATTTTTCCCGAAGATAGCTTAAGTATTCAACACCAAAAGCGTCAACGAAATAGAGCGCTGTCTTTTGTTTATCAATTTTATCAACGAACCAACTTCTCGGACTTAAATCCTTATTATACTCTCGAAGTGTGGCTTGTTCATTAACTTTCATTCTGAAGCCTTCGCTAATATTATTTGTCACTTTGCAATACTTGTAATCATCAAAGTAATAATCAATTAGTCGAATGCCTGATTTATAAGAATTTAAGTAGTAGTACAAATCTGGATATACCCTCCTCAGCACAGTCATTAAATCTACCCGTGAGAAAGATTCTCTATAGCAGCAGATAGTATCAATAATTTTTTCTTTCTCCTGCTGCGTCAAATCTGTCAAGTAATAGATAGCACTTTCTTTCTTATCTGACAGCTTTTTAAGATAAGTTGCTAAAACAGGTGTAAATCCAGATATACCTTTGAGAATCACTTTTCGCTGACTATACACTTCCTCAAAAGAGCTTTGTTTACTGTCAAATTTCAGCAATGATTCATATAGACCTGAAATAAAATCATCATAAGTATTAGCCTCACTTAGCACTTCAGCCAAATATTTATTTCCTTTAGCTCCATGTTTACGAAGTGATATGTAATAGGCCCATTGCTTATTTGAGTCAAAGGAAGAAAAATGTTCTATCGTCGGCAATAAGTTGTCTAAGCCCCCAAACTCATACTCTAAAAACTCTGTCCATCCTCCCCTACTATTCAAAGACTTCAGAAGATATTCCCATTGCTTTTCCGTGCCACATTCTTTATCGAATTCCTTAAAACCAGTGTATGTATGCTGTAGTGCGGTATAGGAAGAATCGATTTCTTCTATTGATATCAATGAATCAGGAAAACTCCTTTTTGTTTTTGTTGTCTTTACGCATATGACAGGATATTGTTCAATAGCCTCAAACAATTTTGGCATCTGACGAATACCCCTAACACTAGCGTCAACCTGGTAGTCAATACTGTCTTTCACAAATACCACCTTAGGAACAACCGAATTATTTCCAGGTGCAATTATTATTCTCGATGATGCCATTAATCTAGGATCACCAAAATCCAGGTATTCCCGACATTGAAATGTAAGGATGACCAGTTTGCTTTCAACAGTCATATCCAGCATACGCCTCAATTCTTTTTTCAGTACGGCTTCACCACGAAGTTTCAAATGCGTAGATAGACCTAAAAGAAATGTGGGTTTTGCGGTATGAATTAACTCATATTGCATTTTATCAATTTGAGGAGTATCGTTATCCAAACAATATTTTGATGACCGTATGATTAGATTAGCTGCCACCTGATAATGTGTTACTAACTCTTCAAGCATTATGGCATCAGGTACATCCACAATAATTGGGGTGCACTTATCAGATGTCAGATATGAGTCAATTATTGAATACAGTTTATCCATCAGGAATATTAATTCTTATTGTTTATTATCTCCACGCCGATAGTCATATTGTTCTTTATCAAATCTTTAAGATATGATTTGACCACTTCGGCATCCATTGAATCAATTTTATTGAATGCTGCTTGATAACCACCAGAGACGTATTTGTGCTGAGCAAGTTCATCCAACCTATTTTCAACAGCAGAAGAACCATTCCAATAATATGGTTCATCAGTAATATGGTCTTGTAAAAAATGTTTTACAGCCTGAATATCACTAAGCATGGCAAATCTAGACTTCTTTATTATCTTCTCAATAAAAGCCTTGTCTCGTTTTGATTGATCAGAAATCTCATCCCAGAATGATGCGTTATCTAAGAATTGCAGTGCCTTCTCAATTGATTTTTGGTCTGGATTACTACTGTTGATTGTAGAAAAGACCTTCCGGCATTCCTCTTCTTCATCAGCTTTCATCATAACCATAATTGGCATTACATACTTTCTTGACCATGCCAATGGTGAGGCTGTACCTGTTTTCTCATTCCACAATGCTTTTAATTTTTGAGAACCCAGGTTCTTCTTGTATTCATTTACTATATTGTCCAGAGAAGGTTCATATTCTGTCTTGTCTTTTGTAAAACAATTTGAATGAACTTTCAAGAATATTGCTTCAACGTCACTGTCTGCCAATCCAGAAAGGTAGAAAGAGCATACTTTCTTAAAGACAGGCAGTTGAGCTCCGTAAAACCGCTTGAAGTCTTCGCCATAGTTCTTAATGCTATTTAAGAAATCTTCTTTTTGTGAATCTGGAATCTTACCATCTATGCAGAGCCTGTATAAGTATGACAGCAGAGTATCTAATTCACCGACCACAGATTTAATCATTACATAAGGCAACCTGATGTTTCTACATTTATCAATCCATGACTCGAGTGACTTTTTATATGAAGATTGAATATCTACAATTTTATTGCTCTCTTCAATGATTTTATACTCGCAAATAAGATCCTCAATACGCTGATCAACCGTATCTTTCTTCCAAACCCAGTTCGCTGCGTCAGCATCGAACTTGGCTCTTAATGCATTGATATACTGACCTCCATCATCAACAGATTTAGCTAGTGCCAATAATTCACCCTTATTGAATGATTTCAGATACGCTTCCATGCCCTTTGTGCAGAGTTCTTTTGTGAACATATTTGCCAAGTCTGAAGGCGCATCAGGACATTCAATGCATTTCTTGCCTATTGCTACGGCAATATCATTATCAGTTTGTCCTGATTCTGCAGGATTATTATTAGCGATGCCAAAAAACAGGTTAATGAGATCGGATATGTCTTTTAAATCAGTTTCCGTCGATTGCTCATCAAGAATAGATAAAAGGGTCCAGATCGGGAAGGATAACTCCTTCATCTTATTCCTTATTCTTTCTCTCGCACTTTCTACTGATGAGCATAACGTTTTGTTTATCCCAAATGCGATAGACGTGGCAGAAATAAAGGATTTTTCTTCCTCCGTCATAGCGACAATATACTCATCCTTATATCTTGGCATAGGAGTTATATCGTTCTTTATGACTCTTTCAACCATATCTTTAAATCTCTCCTGAGAAAGGTCATCGCTTACTGTTCCATCACTCCAAGTATATTTTTCACTTAGAATTTGTTCTTTGAGTAGGAATCCGATTATAAATGCCGATAAATTACATGGCATGAATCCAAACGGAGCATCTTTCAAATAAGAATAAATCTCATAAATTGAAATACGCCCATTCTTCTCAATAATCTCATCAAAATACTTGTCCAGATTTATCTTTATTCTGGAGATTGTTAAAGATGGCTGACTTTCCCAATAATTATCGATCAGCCAAGCACCATTTAATGCGGTTTCTAATTTTGTTGTAGTATTTGAAGATCTGAAAGTTCCCTCTACCTTTTGAGTTAATCCACAGCCAACTCCTTGTTTTAGGCCTACGGATTTCCACATATTGTCAATTACATTATAACACTCAAGACCAAGCTTAAAGCGTTTAGAATTTATTGATGACAGCGAAGCAATCAAAGCGTCAGCATTGCCTGCGAATTCGCCATCAGGTTCATTCTGACTATATACGACATATTGGCCATTCCTAATCCTCTCTTTCCATTGACTAAGAACTTTCATGGCATATTGTGCATATTGGGTTGACTGCCCATTGTCTTTTCCTTGAAGGTATAAAGCAGTAGCCTTGTTTTCTACCCAATCCGAGAAAGAGTCAGATCCCAGTGGCGTTTTTCCACAATCGACATAAACCACAGGACTATCCGGGTTCTCAGCAAATCTTTCTTTGATCTTTTTGGATAATGCACTGCTCTCATTAGAATCTTTTGAGAAGGTTGCAACGACATAAATTCTCTTGTCATCACTATCGGCTAATGATGCAGCCTTCTTTGACACAATCTCAAAATCATTGATACATGCATAATCCAACTTACAACGTAGTCTTAAAGCAGCCGTAAGTTCTATACTCTCCCCTATAGTTCCTTCTTGAACTAATGTGGAGGTCGGTTTTGTTTCAAATTGTTTCTTGGAATTTTCAATTTGCCCTGCATCCATTGTCCCGGTCAAAATCGAATAGCTCGTCTTATCTTTCCCTTGTGGCTTCTTGTAAAGTATGCCATCACGAACTAGCTTCTCAGCACATTTCGATGCTTCGCCAGACTCAAGGTCAGACCCTTCAAAGGCATTATTTAGATTCTTCTCATTAGGGATAAACAAATCAACAGAGTCATCCACCTCTAATGACATTGCCTGCATTAATAAGATAGCCTTCAGGATGCGTCGTTCATCAGCATTTAGTTTTGACTGTAATCTTGGATAGTAATCAAGGATAATTCGGATTTTAGGCGCTAGGCTCTCTTTCCCCATGTCATAAAAGAAACTCCAAAGCATATCAATTGTAAGCAATGGGTTATCTTCATAAGGCCCAAAATTATCTATATACCACTGGAATCCTTTTATATCCTCACCTCTATCGTTTTTGATAAAATCAAACATACTGCGCTGATTTGAATCAAATGAGGCTGCTATATGTTTAAGCAACACAGCAGTATATGGATGAATAGGAAGAATACCAGCCAAATCTTTATCATCAATCTTTGCCATATTCTTCACAATTTCTCTTGAATCGTGTGTTCTATCAGACAAATCATTGATAATATCATTCCATTCACCCATTAACATTGGGTCGTTCTCTTTCTTTCGCATGGCCGCACCCATTAATCGGAATGCCATGTTTTCAGGTAATTCAATACTACAATATGGGCGAACAAAACGACCAATAATCTTCGTTTTTTCCTTATCTGAATCAGAAATTAAAGCCTCACTCTGATGGGATACCGGTATGAAGCAGAACGGATATGTTTCACTAATTTCCAGTATTTCCTGATAGCCAGTTAACCTATGTTGGTTATTCTTGAAATATTCAGAAAATTCATCCCAGATAAAGACCAATGACTGCAAATTATTTTTGTCAATCACTTCTTTTATCCAGGCTACCATATCTTCCTTTGAAAGATATAGAGCACGAATATTCTTATCATTGGCCAGTTTGAAAATTTTACCCATCAGTGTTGCTAATGGCTCATCTTCATATTCTTTAAGATGCTTGATTATGTCATCAACACTTTCACCACCGAACAACGATGAATAACTTCCTTTAACAAAGACCTCAAAGCTTTGTTTATTTTCCTCTTCTGATAGATAATTTATCACCGCTGAACGTAATGCGCCAGTAGCTTTATTTTCTATTCCGGCTTCTGCAAGTGCATTTTCGATGCTCTCTTGCATCGCCAAGAACAAATCATTATCACTTGAAATTGATGAGGAGCCATATCGATGAACAGTGACAATCTTGCCAAGTTTCTTTATACCTAAAAACTTATTGAGAAGATCGTTGTCAAGACCAAATTGTTCAAAATACTCTTTTGTATCTTCTTCGTTTGCATCCAAAAGCCGTTTGAGAGTAAGAACAGCATGTGACTTTCCTGTACCATAAGCTCCTTCCACCCAAACATTCAATTTTTGCTTTCTGGATAGAACACTGACGACATCTCTAACCAATTTTATGAAAGTGTCATGTGGATAGAATTTCTTCCACAAGTCAGGGTTCTTCTTGATGACATCTGCATTTACTGCAGGAAAGTATGTCGGGTCAATGTCAAAATAATTACGATATGTACTCATAGTAGACTGTAACATCTAAATGTTGTATATAATCAAAAATAGTTGTATCTTTGTTGTGTCATCAAACACAACAC
>MWEH01000161.1 GCA_002070965.1 Firmicutes bacterium ADurb.Bin080
CTTCCCTGCAATATATCCTTGTCCCGAAACAACATTGACCCCACTTCCTTTTAAGGACGCTTTTACTCCAACTATTAGTCTCTTAACCACTTTGTCTTTGTATTTAACAACTTGTGCCTGATCTATTCTCACGCTCCCCTCAAGAAGGACTCCTGACTCTGCCCCTCCATTAACTGCATCTTTTATTTTTGCAGATTGAAGAAATGCTTTTGAAGGAACGCATCCCTCATTAAGACATACCCCTCCGATATTTTCTTTTTCAATCAGAAGAACCTTTAGCCCGGCTTTACCAGCCATTTCAGCTCCTCTATATCCCGCAGGGCCTCCGCCTATAACAATTAGATCAAATCTTTCCATGAGAAATCCCCTTCTTTATAATATTTCAATTCTATTCTATATGACTTTCTTTGTCAAAAAATACTAGAGCGCAATCCCCCCTTTCTGTTAGAGGTCCCCCTTTCTGAATATCGAGATTATACTTCATTTTTCTCGGCTTCTCCCCGATGAATTGCTTTTTCTTCTAAAAAATAGGTTGTTTTTATCCTATAATTTACAGTATATTGCTTATACAGGAGAATGAAATGATAATAGATACTAATCAAATCTTAACAATGACTGAAGTAAACCAAAATTTCTCAAAAGCGGCAAAACTTGTAGATCAAAAAGGAAGCGCAATAATTTTTAAAAACAACCGACCTAAATATATTATTGCCGACATTTCTCATATGTTTGATCTTACTGACAGCGAGAAAATAGATATTATTGCAAAGCGAATAATCGAGAAGCATCGTAAAGCCTTTGAGGAACTAGGAAAATAACAAAAGTAGTCTATCAACAGCAATCTGGATCCTGTCGTGCAAGTTTTTGGGGCAAAAAAATATCCTTTTTGTTATATCAGTTTACTAATTTTCTTGCTTGAAAGTAATAATTTAAATTTCCATCCAGCTGTTTTGCCAAGATCTTTTATCTTTTTTTGAATTTCGCCCAAGTTAAATGCGTACGATACTTTTTCTCCATTTAAGCCTATTATTGTACCGGCTACTTTTCTGTTAAGGGTCAGTCCGTTCTGTGAATATGACTCTGTGGAACTCTTCATAAACACACCCGAACTTTTCTCAGTAATTTTCTGATAAAAAAGTATTTGTTTCTTTTTCTCAAAAAAGAAGATTTGGCATTCATATCCTATTTTTTGTTTATTAGATGAAGAAGATTCTTCAAGTAGCTCCTGGTCAATCTTTATTAACTTTGAATCCACTGCTTTAAATGGCAGATTGTATCCTTTGGCTATTTCTATCGCTTCTTTAAATAACTGTTCCATAAACACCTCCAACTTTCGGGAAATATTAATTTATATTATATCAAATAATTATACAATGTGCTCAAAGGCAATTAACAAGTTGATTTTTTGTAAATATGTCTAATGTCACGAGCTTACTAAAGATTCCTGTGATAATTCACGTTTTTCTTTAATTGAAATATTTTTTCTGCCAAATTATTATTTTCAATAAATCTTGTCTAAAAAAGAGCTCCTTTTGGGAGCTCCTTTTTGTTATCCTTTATCTTTGTTTATGCTGCCAGCTTTTTCTTTTTCAGGAATTTGATCAGGAAGAATATTCCTGTTCCGACTCCACCAGCACCTACTGCAGAACCCACTGAAATGAGGATTATGTCTAAAGTGCTAAGCCTGAACGGAGGATTGATTTCGCTTACTGTATCAGTTTCGGCATCATATTCAAATCCTTGATAAAATAGATTTTTCCCGTCAAAGGTTAGTTTTCCAAAGGTGGGGTTAGCTAGGTAAGGATCATGAAGCTCGGCTCCGGTGTATACTGGGACATCTTCACTTTCCTGGTATTTATAATACTTGTTCCCAACAGTTCCTATATTGACATAAAGAATTCCTTTCTTCCCTACCTTATCTGTCTTGTTGTTTGCAAATGTTACTTCCTGCCCTTCCGAATCGATATAGAAAGTTTCGCTGTAAGTATGGTCGTGTCCGGAAATAACGATATTTACTCCGTTTTCCTCAAAGACTGGGCCGAGTTGAGCTCTCATCGCAATTATGTCTGCATCCTTTGTATGCGGGCCCGCGCTATATAAACTCTTATGCATCACAACGACTTTATGCTTCTTTGCTGTCCCCGCCAGATCTGCCTTTATCCACTCTAGCTGTTCAGCTGAAATTCCCTCAGCGGTTACATCGTTGGTGTTCAGAATTGTAAAATGCACTCCTGAATAATCGTATGAATAATATGCTCCTGTTAATGTATCCTGATCGGGTAAACTAAAGTTATAGTTCATAAGCATATAGTTATATGAATCCAAATATACTGATGCTGAAGAAACAAAGGGTAGATATTTGTCTTCCATTTCAAAGTAATATGAATCGTGATTTCCTGCTGCCACAACCTGAGTCGTATTTGCCATATACTCTCTAAGTACATCCAGATAATACCCATACTGGGTTGTGTTTCTGGAGTTTTCAACGAGGTCACCTGCGTTAATAATGAATGAATACCCATTATCAAACACGCTTCCTGCCGCGCCTATCAGATTCCCTACTCTCTCATAAGCCTCGGCCGTAAATCCTTGAGGATCGGATATTAACAGTATCTCAAAAGGAGCATCCTCGCCACCGGGAGCTGTTTTAAAGGAAAAAACCTCCGTCCAATAATCTCTCTCCGGCCAACCCACTCTATATAAATACTCAGTCCCAGCCTTAAGCCCGGTTAGTTCGACGGTATGTCTGGCTTTTTCTGTATAACCAAGTTGAGCGTATAGACCCACGTCAATAAGGCCCTTAGTTGTTCCATATATTACTGTTTCTCCGTTAACTTCGGTTACCTTGGACTCGTCAAAATCTCCCGAAGATTTTTCCATGTATTGAATGGTTCCCGCTGTTACTCTCCTGTCAGTAAGCCAGGAAAATCTCTTTTGGGTGGAAGCATCCTCTCCGAATGTTACCGTCAATTTTGAGGGAATTTTTCCATTTTCAATTGTCGGAATATCTTCTCTTCCAAGAGATGTATAAGTATATGTATCTCCTTCTTCAAGTAATATTAAGGTCTTTTCAGTATTTCCATCAAAGGTGCTGTCCGTATAAAAAGCCTCTACTACATTTGATACTATTTCTCCCACTCCCTGATAAAGAGAATCGGTTAAATAATCCTCCAGAACAGCGTCTAAGAACCCCATAATTGTTTGATTCCCAAGATCGAGCTCAAAGCCAATAGTCGGGCCAAAAGAATTCAAGGCTTTAAGAGCTAACTCGCCAAGCACAATATTATCCGAAGTTAACGGTTTATCTTTTGGGTATTTTAATAATGTGCTTAGAAGAGAAAGATATACATCAAAATTCTCCACTTCAGAAAGATCCAAAGGAGTCTCGAGCAACCCTTTTATCAGGAAATATAATCCCTCTTCTTTGTCTAAGATTATATTAAACAGTTGTTCAACAAATTCTCCGCTTCTCATTGTTTCAGTAACGGCAGAATATTCAGACGGAACTTGATCAAGAGAGGATACCTCGGTTCCCCCTGAATAATTTTGATAGATGTACATTACGTAATCAATTATGCTGATATCTCCTGCTAAGTCAAAGTTTAAGATTTTATCGACCATATCTCTTAAATATCCAAAGATTTTATTCTCCGCTAATAGAGGATCGGTTCCTTTATATTCATAATCAGCAAGTATTTTGTCGTTTATCTGATCAACGAGACCATCGACTAAACCTACTACCAGTGTTCCCAACCCGGTCAAATCAACGAATCCCGTAATTAAATCCGAAAGCATCCCTTTTAGCGTTCCAAGAATTGATGGGTTTAAATAATTATCGACCATATCCAAAATACCATCGACAAAGATTCCTGAAGTGAACTCTTGGAAATCATTAATCTTTTTTGTTCCCCCTTCAGTAATGTCAAAGTATTCCTCGAGGCCAAGAAGGGCTATAGTTGAATCTTTTATATACCCTTGGTCGTATGCTTCAGTTACATCAACTTCATTTAACATGTTGTTTTGGATATATAAATTTTGCGTCGATACGCTTTCGTCAGTTATCGATCCCTCTATTGTCGCAGTCCTTACCATCGCTGAGTAACTTAAACTTGCTGCCGTTTGGATGTCAGTAATTTGATTATTATTGAAAGAAATCCTATGGGCTATATCTGTGCAGTGAACATGCCCAGTAAAAACATATCTCATTCCATAATCGGCCAAGTAATCCGCAACATTTATCGGGTCTCTCACGATAAAGTCTGTTATATATTCTTCCTGGTATGCCATATGTTCAACTATAGAGTGGTGGGCAATTCCGATATAAAATGCCTCTGCTGACTCTACTTTATTTGCATTCAAAAATTCCTTTGTATGTTGTGTTAGGGTTGCGCCCAGAACATGGCCTTCATCCTTGTTAGAAAGAGGAATATCCAGTCCGACAAAATTAACATATTGTCCCTCTGCAGAAGCAATATAGGTTAAATCTCCCTGAACGTAGTCTGTGGCTGCGCTTTCAGGGTCAAAATTCCAAACGATGTCAATATTAGGGGCGTTATGACTTTGAGTGTATGGGATTTTTGAATTTGCTCCCGAATACTCGTCCGCTGAATAAAAGGCTTCGGCCTCACTAATATACATATTTGGAAAACCAAGTCCAGCATAAATCAGACTCATTTCTTTTCTGGTAACATTCGGAACTTTTACCGCTACTCCGCTTGAGTAATCGTAAGTTGATTCGTTATATAAATCATGATTTCCATTAACCACAAAAACCTGAAAATTATGTTTTCCTAATCCTCTTATTTCGTTTTGCAAGCTTCTAAGTCCGTTTGCAAGATCAATATGGGCTTTTCTCTCTCCGTTATGCGTTAAGTCCCCGGAAATAACAAGATAATCCGGAAGAGGATCCATCGCCGCAATATTTTCCAAGTTCGTCCAAAACGATGCTTCGGAGGTTATCTTTCTGTCAAGCAATTGGCTTTTAAGAATGGTCTCATCCGTTCCGTTATATAAATAACTTAAAGGATAAAAGTGAGTGTCTGTAATATGTGCCACAATGAAAGGATCATTGGGATCTGCTGGGCCAGGTGAAGCAAGAGCCTCTTCCCCTTTCCCGATTCCGCTGACCAAAGCGATACTAAAGCATAAAGCTATTAATAATACCCCTAGTATTATCTTATTATTCTTTTCTAAAAACCTTGCCATTAAAACCTCCACTTTTTTTCGGGAATTCACCCGCATATTATTCAATTTTATTATTATGGGCTCCCAAATTGTTTTATTTGGATTCCTCAAAAACGCTTAAAACTGTACGTCGGCATATAAATAGCCAACCTGTTTGTTGGCCATTATTTGTTAATTAGCCACTCTATATTCTCATTAAAAGCCATGCCCATCAGGATCTCTGAAGTATCTTTTATTCTTATCTATAGAGCGCATACACTCCATATCTTCCTCTGAGAGTTCAAAGTCGAAGATACTAAAGTTTTCTTCTATTCTTTCTTCGTGGGTAGATTTAGGAATGGTTATTATTCCTTCCTGAATATCCCATCTTAATATTATTTGAGCTGGGGTTTTGCAATATTTCTCCGACAATCTCTTAATCGTCTTTTCTTTAAAGACTCTTGCTCTAAGTAGCGGAGCCCAAGCTTCTACAGCTATGTCATACTGCAGACAAAACTCCCGAAGTGCCTTTTGTTGGAACCAAGGATGACACTCAACTTGATTAACCGAAGGCATAATTTTCGCTATATCAATAACCCTTTCTAGATGGTGCTCTTTAAAATTTGACATGCCTATTGTTCTAATAAGACCGCCCTCCACCATATCTTCAAGGGCTCTCCATGTATTTTTTAAATCTTCGTTAACTGGGGGCCAGTGGATCAAAACCATATCAATGTATTCGGTCTTAAGCTTAGAAAGAGACTCTTTTACTGCCTCTATAGCTTTATCGTAATAGCAATCGGTTGTCCAGATCTTCGTGGTAATAAAAATATCGCTTCTTGGTATCCCGCTTTCAATAATAGCTTCTCCTACCTCAGCTTCGTTAAAATAAAATCTTGCTGTATCAATATGCCTGTATCCTGCTTTCAATGCATGCAAGACACATCTTTTTGTTTCTTCTGGAGGAGTAAGATATGTTCCTAAGCCAATAACAGGGATATTATACCCACTATGTAACAAAACAAAGTCGTTCATGACCCCCTCCTTAAAAGATTAGTATGTTAATTATATTATATATATGAAGTATCTTCAATACTGAAAGAGAAAAAAACGATAAACTTTGTCTATTAAAAATAAACATCAAAGCAGAGATTTCCATGATTTTTCATCTTAGGTCTATTAAAACTAAAAACCAAAGCAGAGATTTCCATGATTTTTCTTATAATGCTGCAATAAATATAAACTCTTGCATTAATGGTCTGGTTATTTCCTGAAAGATAATTCTCAAGGGTTTTCACTCCCTTTTTTATATCCCCTCTTCCCTGCCGTCAAAATATATTCTTAAGTTATTGTCTTCTGGAGCCCCGTCATTAAGCAGATTTTCTCCTATCTCATCAATCAGGAATACCTCAAAAATGTCTTTGAAAAGTATAGTGTTGTCTTCCCCTATAAAGATTGAAAAATCGTAATTCAGAAGTATTTTTGTACTTAATAATAACTTAGCTACCTCCATTATCCCATTGGGGTCAAACCTCTCAAAATCAATTGAAAATGGGAAGGACCCCAATGATCGCAGGGATTTCAATATGCCTTCAAGAATCTCCCCCTCTGTTAAGTCCAGTTTATCTTCCTGAAAAAGAGCTGGAAGCAATAAAGACAAGTCTACTGTTTGCAGTTCCGGTTGTAACTCGGACAGTTTTCCAAAAAGATCATAGTCGTCCATAATATAAAAGGCCGAATAAATGGAATATCTTAGAAGGATAGCTTCCGTTGAATTTTTATCAAAAGCCTCGTCTCCTCTATAGTTATTTTTTAGAAGAGACATAGCTAAATCCCAAACTGATTCATATGCTGAGGATGGGATTTCTATTCCATATGTTAAAGCAATTTGCTGAACACTGTTTCCTTCTCCCTTGTCATACATAGAAAGATCGAAGAACGGAAGAAGCATGTTATCATAAACATCTTCTGCGAGCGCTATGGCCTGCTCAGAGGTTTTATCTATTCCAAGCTGTCTAAATAGAGCAAGAAGGGTATCTGTATCTATCTTATTCATGATCTTTTCCTTCATGCTATCATTGACAAAGTCTTCGGCATATTGGTAAAGATTAGTCTCGAGTGTCTCTTTTTCCTCAGATGAAACAAAGTCTGGGATATATGTTTCTTTTATAGAATTCAGACTAACGGTGGTAATGTCTGTATAATCCTTATATTCTTTAAAATGTCTTACGGGCAAAGGATAGTTTGAAAGTGCGGCTGTTTCTATATCGTAGAGTGTTTTCCCATCTTTTTCTAATTTACCTATATCTTGAGAATGCATATGCCCGCTAAAGAGATACTTAAGCCCTGCTCCCAAAAGCATTTCAGAAAACGACTCATATCCATTTACCAAACTCTCGGTTGCTCCCAATGTGTTGTATACAAATTCACCAAGATGGGGAAGCGTTGGAAAATGAATCATTCCTATCGGGGTTTTGCCCTCAGATATCGCCCTCTCCACTTGACCCTTGCACCACTGTGAAAATTCCTCTGTCATATTTGGAGAATGCCTACCGTCCACATATCCATCTTCCCTGTTAACTTCATAAAATGAACAGTCAATAGCGATAAGTCTATGGTTTTTATCAAGATCTGCCACATATGAAAGGCTGTTTTCCTCCCTTAAAATTGCTTCGTCATAACCGAACTCCCGGTACAAAGAGTAAAAATCCTGGGCAGAAATGTTTTCTGTTTCGGTTTTTCCTTCTAGAGTATATATGGAACTTCGATTGTTAATGTCATGGTTTCCTGGAATTACGAATGCTTTTTTACCCGATTGCTCATACCTTCTAAGTTCGGAGGCAACAAGCTCATGGGACAATCTTCCTCCATCGTCCGTCAAATCCCCTGATAGTAAAAGATAGTCTGACTTATCCTCAATCATTTCATCTATCATTGTTTTAAAAATAGCTTCAGATAAAAACAAAAGCTTCTGGCCTCTTGAGCTATACTCCATAAATTCCTCGCTCATCTCAAATTGACTTTCTGCCATAACATGAGTATCCGAAACGATAGCGATATTAATTTTAGGCTCCCTGTTTTTAACTAAATGTGTAGCAAGGGGGATGGTAGCAAGAATTATCGCTGAAAATACAGCAACAACCATTATTATTGTTCTCTTTAGGCTTAACATACCCTTCATTTGAAAACCCCCGGATTTATATACACAAATTTAGTTTTACCAAACTTCTTTATTTATATCTTCCTTTTATCCTTTTTTATCTTCTAAAACTCTTCGGTTTTTTCTCTAATTCTATTTAGTTTACTATATCCCGTTCCCCAAAAATCTCTATTTATATTCCTTTTCTTATCTTTTTTATCTTCTGAAACTCTTCGGTTTTTTCTCTAATTCTATTTAGTTTACTATATCCCGTTCCCTAAAAATCTCTATTTATATTCCTTTTCTTATCTTTTTATCTTCAAAAACTCTTCAGGTTTTTCTCTAATCATATTTAGTTTACTATATCTCGCTTCCTAAAAACACACAAAATTTCTCCCATAATTAGATAATCCCATAGAAAAACAACCCCTGGTTTCCCAAGGGTTGCAAAAGGAGGTAATACTATGACAACTAGTTATGAGATTAAAAATCAACTATTTGCATAGTAAAAAGGTCTATTTCTTTTCGACTGCTGCCTCGTTTTCGAGATCTTCAAGTGCCTGAACACTTATAGCAAAACAGTCAGCAAGGGCGTCTAAATCAGTGTTATCATAACTATCTTCTCTGGTGTGGTAATACTTTTGTATATCGTGAGACATCCCAGTTATTCCAACGGCTTTAAACCCACCCTGATTGAAGGCTGCACTGTCCGTTGCACCCAAAGGAACGGTTGTATCGTTACAGGTTAAGCCCAGCTTCTTAGCCGCATTTTTAAATATTGATGCTGCAGTAGGATCAGCTTTGACAGTTCCATTAAGGTCTCTGTTATTTACGCCCAAAAATTCCTTCTCTCTTATGGTGTCAAAGGCAAATATATATGTTGGAACATCTTCATATTCCCCTTTGTGCGCTTCTGTCCAAGCCTTTGCTCCGCGAAGTCCAGCTTCTTCTGAGCCAGTAATTAAAACCCCAACTTCTGTGTTTTCTAGTTCTATTCCACTTTCTTTAAGTGCTTTCATTATGGATATACCCATATAACAAGCTGTTAAATTATCGTTAGCGCCATCCACAACTCTTCTCTCATTCCAGAAGAAAAACATTGAGATAAAAGATGGAACAAAAGCAAACATACCATATCCAAGCTTATTTATTATGTCTCCAGCGCCTATTACTGTTGCAGCCTGGTTTACGCCCCTAAGAACGATACCAGCAATGATTACTCCGAACATATATACTATTCCAGTAAAAACGGAGAGGAGTATCGCTAACATTGCTTTTCCCCCTAGGTGATAAACCATGGGCCATTCATAAGCTGCATCTGGGTGTCCGTTATAGAAAAGACGTCTTTTTACTTCGCCCTTAGGCTTTTTTATCGATGTAAGATTATAACTGGTCTTCTTTTCAAAAAGTTTATCTACCAATCTTTTATACATTATAAACTGTCCAAACATAATAACCATTGCGGCTATAACAAGAACCATAGACAATATGGGCATAAAGAAGTAGGCTGCCATCGCCAAGAAAACAAAAGTAACCGATATATATATCCAACTCATAAAAGATGCTGGGTATACATCAAAGGGCTCTACTACCACTTCATCAGTATATTCTTCAAGTTGCTTAGCCATATACTCTACTGACTGCTTTTCGCCTTCACTTCCAGGATCCCTCTTCCCGAAAGTTTTGATAACGTTGGTTATCTCTTCCTGCATATATGCAGCAGCTTCCGCCTTTTTTTCAATTATTTTTGATAAATCCATCTTTAGTCCCTCCATACATTTTTCTCAAACAAAATGATTGTTTTTTTTGTTTCCGTTAAAAGTTCCTTACAATATCTTCTCATTATCCATACAAACTTAGTTTTAATTATATCATTGTAGTTTTATTTAGACAACGCCGATTTTTATATATATGAACTTACTATTTCCTTCTTAAATTTCAGTAACTAACTATCTTTTTAAGAACATTTCCTGATAAACCCTTCTTTGTTTGGTATTAAATTATTCTTCAGCAACAACAATTTCATCCGTTTCCCATTGCATCGTTACTTTTTCTTTTGGATATTTCGACTCGTATTTGTCTTGGTAATAGTTCTCGTCATTCCATACAGCGTTTCCGTTTCCGTCAATTTTTATGACAGTACATCCTCTTTGCATCCCAAGTTTTGATATTCCTGCATAAGCTAAATAATCAATGCTCTTTCCGTATGTCATTCTAACCCCTTTATATTCTATAGAAAGATTGTTGATATGGTCGTGTCCCCAGAACATTCCCTTCGTCGAGCCTATTTCAACTATTTTTTCAAACATCTCGTCTTCCCCATCCCCCGAATATATCCCAGGATCTTTTTCATGTATCGAGCCGTACCAGTACTTAACATCTGTGGTGTTTTGGAAATTATTATCCTTAAATTCATTGTATGCATCTAACATTTCCACCAGCGGGATATGGAAAAACATTAGAGATTTTACAGTAGTGAAGTCTTCCGGATTTGAAAGAACCATAGTAGAAACAAGAGAAGTATTTTCTGAATTCAAAGCTAAAACTCTTTCTTCATACCACTCAACTTGATTTTGATGAATATTATCATATTTCCAATCCAGTCCAAGGAAACTTCCTGGAACATAAGCTTGAGAATCTATGGTAAATAACGCTTGAGAAATAAGCCCGTTAGTTCTTCTAATTTTTATTAGCGAGTTCCCATATCCGTCTACATCTTCTGGGCCTCTTTGGAAAAGACAATAATTAAATTCCTCTTTTTCGTAAAACTCGGAGATTTGCTCTCTGTTATATTTACTATATGACTCAGTATCATGGTTGCCAAAAGTTATGGTCCAGTACACTTCCAGTTCTTCCATTAAATTAGCAATAAGTGTTGCTCCTTTCAAATTGTCTCCTGTTCCGGCTTGAGGGGGGACAGGATATACCACATCTCCTGTAAAGATTACCAAATCAGGTTTTTCGTATGTAATCATAGCTGCAACAGCGTTCAAGGCTTTTTTGTCTTTAGAAAAACTGAAGGCACCTGCTCCTAAATGAATATCAGTCAACTGAAGAACTTTAAATTCTTCATCCTTGGTAAAAGAATAAAAACCATCATCCTCAAGAGTTGGAACCAGTTGTGGATTCGCATAAACCACCTTATCGAAAGTCTCAACATACTTAAGTATAGAGATATATCCTGCTGCATTTATTATTGCTAATATGATAAAGAAAAACCCTATTAATATTGCAACACTAGCGGTTACTATCAGGGCTTTTTTTCTCGATCTTTTCTTTTCTCTTATAGTTTTAACTTTCTTTATTTTTTTAATCTTTTCCATAAATCCTACCTTTAAAAACCTTGTTGGTAATACAAAAAAACAACACTCTTATTATATATTAGAGGGTATATATAGTCAATATTGAATAATACTAACCTTACTTTCTTTACGATATAATATGTCTTTCTTTGTTTTTCCCCTTATCCTAAAACGTCCCTCCCCACGAGGGGTTCAATTATTTTTTGTTCTATTCTCTTCCTTTATTTTTTCTCTTATTCTAAAGAATCCCTCCCCACCAGGGTTTCATTTTTTCTCTATCCCCTTTATTTTTTGTTTTTCATTAATCAAACAAATATTTCATCCATACTGAAGAGGGACCAACATATTTTTTGTTTTGGACGATTAAAAATTATTTACTTGAGAATTGACTTAATATACTCTACTTTTGTTACATTTGTCTTTGTTTTAAGGGTTTTGAGGGAATTTATCAATTGAATAAGAACTTCAATTTATGCTATACTTTTTGCATGATTGATATTATTTCTTTGTGGAAGGAAGTTACCTACAAAATATCAGGATCTTTAAATTCTGCGGCCTATTCTCTTTGGATAGATACGCTGGTTCCAGTATGCATTAAAGACTCCACTCTTATCTTAAAAACCCCTTCTCAGGCAACAAGAGCGACTCTTAGTACCAGGTATAAAGAAATGATAAAGGATTTTGTCTTTGAAACTAACAATCAAATCAAAGATATTGAGTTGGTCCTAGAAGAGGATTTAAAGTATTTTGAGAAAGAGATTGCCGAACAAAGCAGAGTTCAAAAGAGAGATGATGAGATTCTTACAAATGGAGATACTTCTTCCTCTACTCCCATATCAAGATATACTTTTGATAACTTTGTTGTTGGTGAAAGCAATAAACTTGCCTACCATGCAGCCTTATCTGTGGCAAAAACCCCTGGATCTTCAGATGGATATCTTTCCTTTAACCCGTTATATATTTATGGGGGAGTGGGTCTTGGAAAAACGCATCTGATTCACTCAATATGGAATTACCTTCTTGAAAATAATCCCAAGCTTAAGGTTTTATATGTGGCTGCCGAGAAACTAACCAATGATTATGTGGAGGCTCTTACAAATTCTTCCTCTAAATCCAGATCATCTTTTAATATGAGTGCTTTTCGGAATAAATATAGAAATATTGATGTTTTAATGATAGAGGATGTCCAGTTTCTTCAAAATAAATCGGGATCTCAGGATATGCTTTTTCATATTTTTAATGATCTATATCAAAATAGTAAGCAGATTATATTATCCTCCGATCGTCCTCCAAAAGAAATTAATTCTTTAGAAGACAGACTTCGTTCAAGATTCGAGGGTGGCCTTCTTGCCGATATAAGTATGCCTGATATAGAAACTAGAATAGCGATTATTCGTAAGAAGATACTTCTTGAGAATGTAGCCGTTCCCGATGATGTTGTTTATTTTCTTGCCGAACAGTTCGATAACAATATACGTGAACTTGAAGGAGCTTTATCAAAAGTTATTCTATATTCTCACTTATTAAATAAGAAAACACCTTCATTAGAAACAGCTAAAGAGGCTTTAAGAAGCGTTACTCAACCAAACAGAGCTATGGATGCAGATGATATAATAAACGCCGTATGCTCTTATTTAAGGGTATCTAAGACAGATATCATAAGTAAAAAGAAAACTAAGGATATAGCTGAAGCTAGACATATGGCTATTTATCTTATAACAGATATATTATCTATTCCTCTTGTTACTATTGGCCAAATTTTTGGAGGAAGAGATCATACTACTATAATTCATTCCAGAGATTTTATTGCAGAAAAATTAAAAACCGATACTTATGTGGCAATGCAACTAAAAGATATCAAAGGTATTTTAAATCTGGGTAAAAAATCTATATAATAGTAAATGTGGAAAGGTGTTGATAAATTTTAAAATATATCAACAAATTATAAACATAAAAAGTACCGTTTTTTAAGGATATTTCCTGCAAAAATGGCAATAAGTTCCTGTTTTAAAGCTTAATAACATTTCCACAGAGCTTATTATAATGATTATTAATTAAATACATATATTTATGAGGAGAAAAAAAATGAAATTCATATGCAATCCGACAGAATTTTCAGAAGCTCTGGCAGTAGTTAGTAAAGCCTTACCAGCAAAAGCAACTACTCCTATATTAGAGGGAATAAAAATATCAGTCGATAATGATATAGTAACTTTATCTGCAACAGATGTTGACTTATTTATTGAAAGAAAAATTAAAGCAAGAGTCCTTTTAGAAGGAGAGACTGTTGTACCGGGAAGATTTTTTACAGATTTTATAAAAAAATTGACAGATCTAAATGAGATAGAAATCGAAAAATTGGATAAGGATCTGAAGATTTTATATAACGGAAACGAAACAGTAATTAAGCCTTTTGACGAGGATACCTTCCCAGAATTTAGAGATGGGGAAGAATTAAACTCTTTTTCTGTTAAACAGAGAGAATTAAGGGATGTCCTTGAAAGAACAATTTTCTGTGTCGCAGTTGATGAGACCAGGCCTATTCTTAAAGGATGCTTATTACATTTGAAAGGAGAGGAATTAACCGCTGTCGCTTTAGATGGATATAGATTAGCTATATGTAAGTGTCCAGTAGTCTTAGGAGAAGGAACGGCAAAAGTAGTGCTTCCTGGTAAAAACTTAAACGAAATTTCTAAGATATTAGATGATACTGACGATGTTGTAAAAGTGAGTATTCAGAAAAATGTAGTTAAATTTGAATTAGAACATACTAAGATAAGCACCAGACTAATTGAAGGAGATTTTATCGCATACGAGAACATAATTCCTAAGGATCCTATCGGAGTAGTTACAGTAAATAAGGAAATGTTTGAAAAAGGACTGGACAGGGCCTCTTTAATTGCCAGAAAAAGAAAGAATAACTATGTAAAACTGGATATAGGGGAAAATAGCATGAATATTAGCTCAGAAGCGGAATCTATGAAAATATCTGAGTCGGTTCCTTGTAAACTTAATGGGACTAATATCGTAATTGCTTTTAATAGCAAGTATTTATTCGATGCCTTTGCAAAAATTAACGAAGACTATATTACAATGAACTTTGTGAGTGCTAATGCTCCTGCAACGATCACCCCAATTGAAGGAGACAAATACAAATATGTCGTTCTGCCCGTAAGACTGGCTCTGTAAAAAACAAAACAAAAAGGCTTTATGGCTCTTTCTAACGGAAGAGCCTTTTTTATACCCATTCTAAAAGAGAATAACAATTCCCTTTTAATTGATTTAAGAACAACAAAACACAAATATGTGGAAAACTCCCCAAAAAAGGGTATCAAAAGGGGTAGTTGTCCACAATGTTACCAACTTGTCCACAAGGATACCCCCTTGTATCTATAGCGCTATATATCCTCAAAAAAGCATCAAAAATACCTCTGGATTGCTAAAAATCGCCTCTCAAGAAGGGAGAAAAAGGGACATATTCAGATATAATCCTGGGATAAGAGCCAGGTTCATTGGATCAGAGCCAAAATAAGCTCAAAATATGTAGAATCTCCAGTAAATATATCGAAACATAGAGTACTTTTTGTAAACAGCAGGGATATTAGCTGTTGTCATAAAGAATATCCTGTTTTTAATAAAATTGAGATCAGTTTCACGTGAAACAACAACATCTTTACGCGTAATTCAAAAACAAGAGAGAAATTAAATCAAAATTACTATTAATAAAACATAAAGCTAAAACATTTAAGAAAAATCAAAGTAAATATACTAAATGATAATATTTAAATCAATCAATAGAAAGAATTTCCTTCTAATCCCTTGTTCCTATCCTCAAAAACGATTTTTAGTAAATATTCAAAGTATTAATTATCTAATTAACTATTCGTAAGAGGTATTTTAGTTTTTTCTGATTTATTTGTGGACAAAAATACATTCTAATTAAAAAGGCAATAAAACATAAGAAATTAATAAGCAATAAATGATATGTTCCTTGAAATTGTTACACGTGAAACATTAAGAAAAATATTGAATAACATGCATCAATTAGCATGACAAATATTGCTCAAAAACGCAGTACTTTGTTTATATATCATCCAGCATGCTGAATACTCTCTTTGGCGCCCTTATATTCTTCTGTCTCCCATTAATATTGGATCGTCTTAGTATCCCAAACCCCGAGAGAACCCTTTTTTAAAAAAAAGTCAGAGGCACCCGCAGTTGATATTTTTCATTCCGATGTATACCTCTATCCCAGAAGGGCTCTTGTCCTCGTTAATAGAGGGAGAGGTGCTTGTATTTAAGCAGGTTCTAGGCTGAGATATCTCCCACGTACACCTTTTCCTTGTTCGGGGGAGACTAGAGGGTATATTGACAATCTTAGCATTATCGATAGGTTACTCTTTCCTCTGTTTGGGCCCAAAATAGGGCTCGTTTCACGTGAAACAGACCCCATATAGACCCCTCAAACAGCCATAATTTTTCTGGTTTTTCTCAAAAAAAGATATCCTGAAGTTGCTCTTTTAAAAATTTGTGTGGAAATAAATTTGGGACAGAAAACGTTTTTTTAAAATATAGGCAAAAATGTGGATAAAATCGAGAAAAACGCTAAAAATAGCCCACTTTTTAGTATAAAATTGCCCCCACAGGATTTGTAAAACGACAAGTACAAAAACAAATGTTTCACGTGGAACATAAAATTATGCAAATTTATTGGTAAAAAGTAATCCTTTTTTTGCTTTTTTTAAGAGATATTTTTCGTTATTTTGTTAAGAAAATGTTCTAGAAGGCAGTGCAATAATTTGGTGTATTTTACTTTTGAATTTCTTTTTTTATCTTTCTCTCTGGTTTTAGTGTTCTAATAGAATTAATATCCAAAAGATTTCTGTTGTTCCGATTTTCCTTTGCTGTTATTTTGTAAGAATTCATTTTACTTGATTATTAAAATTAATTACTTTAGAAAAAGCTGAATTTGATTTTCTTTATCTATTTCCAAGAATCTCTTTTAAAAACAAAGATTCTTTATTGCCTCGTAATAAATATCAATAAGCTTGTAGAAATCATCTATAGCTATGTTCTCATCGGGTTGGTGAATCGTTGGGTTTGACCCAGGGAACTCTGGCCCGAAGGCAACACCATGTTTTAAGAATCTTGCGTAAGTTGCCCCACCTATTGCAATAGGTTCACTTTTAGTTCCCATTACTTTATCGTAGGCCGCTAGTAGTGTTTGGACGAGTGCGCTGTTCGGGTCTACATAGAGAGGGTCGTGAGAATCAATTATTGAAAAATTATTAATCTCCGGAAGTGCTTGCAGAATCCTGTCTTGCAGGACTTCCTTTGTAGTAATCGCAGGATATCTTATATCCAGATCGAAATATATGTTTTTCTCATCCGTTGATACTTTTCCAACATTGAGAGTAAGATCTCCTTCTTTGCCTCCGTAGGTTTTAATGTTAAGTCCGTTTCCATCGCTGCTACTAAAAGCCTTGTATAGTTTTGAGATCGTAGGATCTTCATCTGCGATTGTAAGACATTCAAGAATTTTTAAAAGGGCGCTTTCTCCCTTATGCGGAGTGCTGCCATGAGCACTCTTCCCATTTGCATCAATTATAATGTAGTCTCCCTCCCGGGGATTTTCTGT
This sequence comes from Firmicutes bacterium ADurb.Bin080, assembly GCA_002070965.1. Lineage (GTDB taxonomy): Bacteria > Bacillota > Clostridia > Christensenellales > DTU072 > MWEH01. The sequence continues at coordinate 17,243 of MWEH01000161.1, forward strand.
TTGTGTTTGAAGTTTTTCTTCTAGTCTGTCCGCAAGATCCTCGAGCATGCTTTTCCCAGAAAGAGAGGTTGGAAGACCCATTCTTAAAGCAGCCTTTAAAACATAGTCTGAAAAGACTACTGAGACTTCACAGAAATCAGGAACCATGTTTACCGCGCTTCCTCCTTTCATCGAGTAAATAGAGTCTGGTTTTTTGAGGGATATTCTTGCATGCAAAACACCTTTTTCTGCATATATTACTGGAAAATCTGCGTCTGGAGAAAAACCCGAATCGGGAACTTCTTCTGTTTCCATATATCTTTTTAGATCAAGCCAGCCACCTTCTTCGTCACAACCAAAAATAAAACGGATTCTTTTTTTAGGAACTTTTCCCTCTTGAATGAGCTTAACAAGAGAATAGATACAAGCTACGGCTGGTCCTTTATCGTCTAGCGTTCCCCGCCCAAAAATCTTTCCGTCGGCTATTGTCCCTGAAAAGGGGGGATGCGTCCAAACCCCGGATGCGGGAACCACATCTAAATGAACAAGTATCCCAAAAAGCTCTCCTTCCCCAAATTCGGCCCATCCACAGTAATTGTCAACATTTTTGGTTTTAGCCCCGAAAGAGCTCATTAAATCTAACGTATATTCTAGAGCTCGGGCATTTTCTTTGCCGAAGGGCATTCCAGGCTGGGCAGGAGTTTCTACGCTTTCGATTTGGATTAAATCCACTAAAGTTTTAATCGCATTTTCCTTTGTTGCTTTCATAGGATACCTCCAGAAACATATCTTTTCTATCAAAAATTATTGTATCACAAAGGACAATAACATACAAAAGCAATATGAAAAGAACCCAACTTACTTTGATAAAAATCATTTAGTCTTAATTGAATCAAGCACAGGTAACTCTATGAGGATATATCCTCGAGTGTGCATAATTAATGAACATATTGGAATAATCAAAAAGAGAGAACAACCATCCAGCAAAAAAAGGAAAAGAACAATATTTTGTGTAAAAATGATTTAGTTTTCCACAATATATAACGTTTATCCACAGGGTTTTCCACATTAAACATAAGAAAACTCCGCCAATCAAAAAAATTATTGTATACGCTTATTAAAAAAAATATAATTTTTATATATGCAATTGCTTAACGAAATCACTATAGCTGAAAGCGTAGAGGGAATTGAGTTTTATGCTTTCTGGGAAAGCCGAAACCTGTATACGCTTAACCTTCTTCGCCCATCCAGCATGGGAATTACCCAGATACTTTACGGGAATCCTATGCTTTGGAATTGGAATACGATTAACGTTTATGTTCTGGATGCTGCAAGTGAGACGGCATACAAGGCGGGAGAGAACTGGGTTGAATATGCCTCTCGGATTCAAGTCAAACCTATTTAAAGAAGATTTTTAATTTGTTGGGTAAAGAGGCTGTTAAGAATTCTTTCTTAGCAGCTTTTTTAAAAATGTAATATGTTTGACTGTTTCCCTTAAAAAAGATTCAATTAAGCCCTTTTAATTACTTACAACTCGAACGAGACAGATATTCATAACTAATAGGAAGATTAGAGATAGTGGAAATATCATCGGTTGGTATTTTTCTATCCAATCGGAAGAACAGAGATAGTGGAAATAAACAGGGTTGGTATTTTTTTATTCAATATAGCAAGAACACCTGTGACTTTAGTCATGGGATGAATTGCCAACGATAAATTACATATGTCAATTAAAAACACACTAAAAATCCACGAACTGTTTGATAAGTATCAATACATACGTTAAACTACAAATAAGGAGTTTAAAAATATGGCAGAAATATATCGTGGTAGGGGTTATGTATATTCCATTCAATATCATATTGTTTGGTGCGTAAAAATATAGACATAAAGTATTAAACAATAAAATTGAACTGAGATTGATAGAGATATTAAATAAAATAGCAAAGGA
>MWEH01000162.1 GCA_002070965.1 Firmicutes bacterium ADurb.Bin080
AGCACAAATTATGTTTACCTGCATTCTGACAACGGGGCAAACTGGCTCACAATATCCACATCGGCAACTGTGCCTAGCGATGCGATACTACTGGCAACTGTTGTTGCAGGGGCAAGCTCAATTACCTCAGTGACCAATGTCACTTCTGGATTGCCGTCATATGTCCCTCCAGGAATTATAGTGGCATGGTCTGGTGCTCTCGGCAGCATACCCACGGGATGGCTACTTTGTGATGGCAACAACGGAACTCCAAATCTGATTGACAGATTCTTGCAGGGAATAACAACTAGCACGACAGAGCCCGGGACTACAGGCGGAGCCCACTCGATAACAATAGGGACAACAGGTCTTTATGCGGACGGTCAGAGCTTTGTCCAGGTGACAAGGGGGGCTACATTCAACAACAGGCCGAAGTACTACGAAGTGGCATGGATCATGAAGGCATGAGGGAATATCACTGCTCTAGGTGTGGGGTAGTACTGGCTAGACCTATTGAGGCAACGGCTAGTTATTGCTATGATCTAAAAAGTGAGATGACGTTTTTAGTCTGTAAGAAGTGCAAGAAAAAGAAGGATAGGGTTATTTGGTAATAATCGAATTAAACTAATCATTAAAATATATTTGAATTCAACAAAAAATATAATCATTTATTGAAAGTGTTTAGATAAACAAATTAATAAATCTAATAATAAATAGATTTAATCATTATAAGAATTACTTAATTATCTTATATGCCCAAGCTTTTTTGGAAGAATTATTTAATCTATCCTTATCTTTTATTACGTTTATTGCCTTCTCTTTTTTTATTTCCTTATTTTTTTCTAATATCCTAAGAAGCCGATATAACCCCCCAGGAGACATACCTACTATATCTAAAAGTTCTTTGGACAACATCCAATCTTGTTTTTCTGTTAAAATTTTATGAATATCTCCTTGGCCCATATTTTATACCTATATTAAGTAACTCTAAATACCTTTTAAAATTATTTACTATCTTTCCACGATGTTAAATTTTATAATAATCTATAGATTATTGAGATAGTCTTTTAACTAAATTTTCAAAACTAGTAACTCTCTCCTTAATGTAATCAAACTTAACTTGTGGAATTTTTAGATAATTCCAAGACTGCCCCGTTTGCTCTGATACTTCTTGGCACCATCTTGTTATTGCCTCATCTTTTCTACCAACATCCTCGTATTCTCTTCCCTTAGTTTCTATGATCCAATATTTCTTTTTATTTTCAATATTCTGAACAGCGACGAAGTCAGGGTGATAAAATCTAGTGGCGCCTTTTGAACTAAGATAATCTATTTTAAAAATTGTAGTTGCAAGTGAAGCAAATCTTGCTATGTCTAAAAATCTTCTATCTAGGAATGTTGCAAACTCTTCCTCAAAGTTATTATAAACAGCTACATAGTTAAAAATAGTTTTATCAAGTCTTGTATGTTTTCTATTCCATGGGCTAACTTCAGTTTCAGAGAGTTTAATTGGTTTTTGCAAAATAAGTATATCTGTCTTTTCTGCTGTTAACTCACCAAGATGTTGGGCAAGAACAGAAATGATTCCTTCCGATACATCTACCCTACTTAGTGAATTTTTAATACAAATAGAATCAATACTACTAATCTTAGTATCAAAGCATTTATTTAATATATACCCCTCTACAACTGGGCATATTTCGTTAAACTGACAAGTAAGACCAGCCTTTTTCATAACATTGTTCACAATATAGGCTATTTTTTCTCTTATCTCATAATCTGCTGTGTGTTCAATATCTTCTTCGTGGATACCAGTGCCTGTGGTAGCAAATTCCATCCTTAATGTAGATTTCCACTCCTCTTTTAGTAAATTCGAAGTAAATATGTTTGGAATTGAATTAATATCAATCTCTGACAATTTTTTATAATTTCTGTTATATCTCAAACCTATTTGTGGAATTTCTATATCATACTTAAGGCGTGATAACTCTACAGATATTGTTACACCCTGAGGCGGTGGGTTATGGACTGTTTCTATGTTTACGCCCTCTTGTTCTAAGTTATCCTTCACAAATTTTTCAAATTCATTTGTCCCCATTACTTCAAGTGTTTGTATATAGTCCGGCGTTATTCCGCCCATTATTCTAAGGCCCCTCCCAATAGTTTGCTCTGGAAGAATTTTTGCTTGTGCGGTGTATGGCCGTAATCCAAGACATACAGTAACATTTTGAACATCCCAACCTTCTCTAAGCATTAAAACACTTGAAATAACTTTTATTTTATTTGTAGGATTATCTACATCTCTTGCAACTCGTCGTAATTGTTCCAAATCTGATTTTTTTATATCTCCTGATGTATCAGTATGAATAACTAATATTTCATCTTTTGAGAAATCGTAAATTGATTTATTATTTTGAATAAATTCTGCAATCTTATCTGCGTACACAGATTTTTCAGACATTATAAATAGGATAGGCTTTTTTCCTATACCGGAATAAGAATCATAGTGCACTTTCCATCTATGAATCGATGATAGTAACCATTCTCCATATTTTTCAATGACATTGTCTTGGCTTACATCAGTTGGATCATTTTTATTAACACGATGCACTATTATCGGAGCCTTTACTATCCTATCCTCCACAGCTTGGGCCAATGGATAATCAACTATTGTCCAAGCGTAATAAACACCAGTTTGGGTCTTGGGTGTCGCGGAAAAATCAAGCCACAGTGTAATTCCCTTGGGTAAGGATCTATGGATCGAAATAAGAGTTTCGTGCCACTTTAATTCTGTGTCATGAACATGATGCGCTTCATCATTAATAACTAAGAGATTTGTGAGATCCTTTATTCTGTCCAAGAGCATAACAGGAGATTTTGTTAAATTCTTTTGTGGAGGTCTTCCCAAGAAAGCTTCTGCAATGTTCGCTGGAGTCCATCCATCAACTCTTGATTCGTATAGCTGTTGGATATTTGCCAATATTATATTACCAGAGGGGGCTAAAGGAGAATCATCATCTCTTAAAGTAACTTTTAGATTCCATAATGATTTCCAAGGGTTGGGGATAAATGGAAAATCATAAAATATTTTATTATCTCTAAAATCCCTTGCTAATCTTTCATATACTATTACGTTTGGGGGAACTATTAAGAAATTGTTGCTGTAGCGAGTACCTCCTTCCTTAATATTATTAAAATATGACCAAACAATGATTAGGGCCATTACTATTGTTTTACCGGAGCCTGTTGCCATCTTAAATGCATATTTTAGCAATCCTTCCTCTGGAATTTCTTGATTCCCCATTTGTTTTAATTCTGAAAAATATCGAAAAACATCTCTACTACCATCTGTTTTTTTTATAATTTCTACAGAACTTCCCAAGATTCCGATTATCTCTTTTTGAGCAAATTCATGTATAACTTGTTCAAAATCATTGAATTTTTTTACCTCAAATAAATAAATTAATGTTTCAATCGCTTCTCTTTGGCAGAACCAGAAATTAAACTGTCTACCTTTGATTATATGTTCGCTTTCAAACCAGAAGATTAATAATTCTTTAGTAGTATCTGTTACTCCAGGGTATCCTTCATCTCTCCACTTGTCTACTAAGGTTCGGATATTATTGACTAAAAATGTAGAACTTTTTCTTCTACCTTTCATTATTTTATAATGGCCTGGCAAATCTCTTACGATGTGGCAATCAGGTGATTTAGTGGGGTCACGACCTTCAATCAAGGGAATTTTATTATCATAATGAACTATGCTTTCAGGTATTTCAGTCATTTTATAGTCACCTCATAGATTTGGGAGGTATCTATCCCAAAGATATCAATTACTTTAATAAAAACTTTGTAATTCCCCGGTTCCTTATACTTGTAGATCGTCTTGAGTGATAAAGTCCTGTCTTTTTTAGTCCTATATGAAGTCCAGCTATTGACAAAAGTATCATTTTGAAAATTAAAATCAATTGCCCAGTAATCAATCCAATCAGACCATTTTTTGATCTTCTCTCTTAAATCTTTAGATATTAAGTCAGTATGAGGGATAATAAAATCTGTTAGTACAACTGCTATTTCTTTTCCCGATACTTTTATTTCAGATTTGAAGTAAGCTAATTCAAAGAACTTTATGTCACCCTTATCAATGGCCTGTTTTTCTAGAACTTCGTTTGGTATAATCCAAAGTTTAAGATTAATATTTTCTCTTTTTGCTATTTGGCCTATCGCATCGTTTAGTCCCATTTCCCATTCCCAGCCTAAAACGTGAAGTTCTTTTTGCCCTATTTTTTTTGTTTCGATAATTGCATTAACTATTTCATTTATTGTAACAGGAGCGTCTATAGATCCAACATAAACTAACGCATTAGATTTTTTACCGTGAATAACTTGTGACCCGGTGATTGGCTCTGCACCGTATAATTTCAAAATAAATGCCAAATATTCATAATAGGCTTGATGCGGGTCCTTTGAATTGAAAGTGGTACTTTTCCAGTATTGTCTTTCGTATTTACCCAGATTTAAAATTTCAAAAGATTTAGCTTCTTTATTATTTATTGTATTCTTACTGTTTTTTATTTCAAGCAATCTTTTTCTAGTAGTATGAATAGAGTATCGAGAAATGTCACATCCAATCCACCTTCTACTTAACTTTTCAGCAACAGTTACAGTAGTACCTGAACCACAAAAAAAGTCTGCCACTATAGAGTTTTCATCTGAAGAAGCTTTTATAATACGTTCGAGAAGAGCTTCAGGTTTTTGAGTTGGATAATCAATACGTTCGGAAGATGTGCGGCCCACCATATCTATTTGCCATACATCTTTCATATTCACTATGGTATACCAACCTATGTCATCAGAAAATTCTTCTACACCTTTAAATCTATAAGGTTTAAAACCTCTATTGTATGATTTTTCCTTTTGAGAATAAAATATATAATGTGATGTTTTAGAATAAAGGAAAATAACATCATGTTTTCTTCCAAAATAAGCTTCAGTTGAACCACCTGATTTATAGGACCATACTATCTCATTAACAAAGTGTTCTTTACCGAATATTTCATCTAGAATCAATCTTATATAACCACTCATTCTATAATCGCAATGAACATAAATTGAACCTTTTTCAGATAATAACTCTTTGATTAGATATAATCGTTCATACATCATATTAAGATAAGATTCAAGACCTTCCCCCCATGTATCCCGATAAGCCTTTTCTTCCAAAATAGAATGCCCCTTTTCAATCTCTTCTCCTTCCTCGCCTATCTGTACTTTCAATCTAAAATCAGCACCTGTGGCAAACGGGGGGTCAATATAGATTAAATCTATTTTTCCTGCAAACTTCTCAAGAAGGGAGGACATCACTAGTTTGTTGTCTCCCCAGATCAACTTGTTTACCCATCCTGTTTCAAAGCTATCGCCTTCATCAACATCATAGAAATCATATAAAGTAAGATTTTCTCCTGATTTTTTTCCTTTTCTAGGGCTATTAATAGTTTCAACGACTTGGAATGGATAAGGGCCAGGCTTATCAATTGGCTTTAAATTACCTTCATCATCGTATTTTCCCTTCCAAACTAATTCTGGCTTTTTTATTTCTATTTTACTCATAAAATATCCTCGCTCTTAAAATTAATCACGCCCTCCTTGGAGCAATAAATTCTAAAATCACATTCTTTACATATTTTTGATACATCTGGTGGATTATTTATATCAAACTTTTTTTCCATTATGCAACTTGAAACATAATCAAAGTGTTTTCCAACTTCATTTACATAATCTTTACTATATGGAAACTCCATCAACGCATTGTCTCTTATCTCCTCACTGGTCCAGTATAGCAATAGCCTTTCTGGATGCAATCCATACCTTTGATTCACTATGTATCCATATAGGGAGAGTTGCCTCTTATATCTTTCAATCAGCAGATCATTAAAGTCTGGCTTTGGTTGAGTCTTAAAGTCAAGTATCTCAACCTTATTGTCTTTTCCCAAAAGAAGATCTATTTTCCCAAGTATTATATATTTATCTTTTTCTACAGAAACGTCTACTTCTGTTTCAATTACTCTGTCCATTAAATCCTTGTTTTGATTAAAGTAAGTAATCACTTGTTTAAGACCAGCTTCTCTTGGAGTTAGGGCAAGAGGTCTTAGGCCTGTTGCAATTAACCCTTTATAGTTCTCATTGTAAAGCTCCTCTATTAATTCTGAATTTATTTCATTAAATTTACCTTCTAAGACATATCTATGAATATCTTCAATTGTCTGATGGACCAAGGTGCCGAAAAGAACACTTCCGACCCTAGAAGGCTCAAATTTATACTCTCGGTACATCTGGTACTGCCTTGGGCAAGTTTCATAGATGTTGATATCTGAAGTAAGACTAAAAGATCTTTTTGGTATATATTGATTTTTAGGAGAAAATCTTTGTGCATTGAGTAATTCTCTTTTAACATGAGGCCACTGATCAAGACCTTCCCAAATAGGTGCAAATGTCCTATGAGGTGTATCAGTTGTAGTTAGGACAAGTAATTTTTGAGCTCTTGAAAATGCTACATAGAAATGTCTTGCTCTATCAAAATCAGTAATTCTCTTCTCAGGTTCAAATAATCCCCTTTCATAATAGCTACCTAAAGTTCTATCAATCTGCTTTTGCGTAGTAAATCCTCTGGCTAAAGACCCTACAATGATTACAGGAAAATCTAATCCTTTCGATTGATGAATCGTCATCACTTGTACATGGCCTTTAGGGAAAGGATTGTCTGGATCCTCGTATTCATCAATGCCACCATCAATTAAAAACCTAAAAAAACTCCCGAATAAATAAAATTTGATAAATTCTTTATTCTTGAAAGTTACAATATTAAAATGATAATATTGCTGAAACTTTCTTAATAATGAGGAAAATATAGATAAATTTCTGGTCTTGTTTTCTTCTTTGAGAAATCTAGAGAAAGGCTTGTATGCAAGTAGCTGATAGAGGTAATCTCCAATTGTTATATCTAGTGATTGCCCTTCGCCAAGGGAGTTAATCTGGGCATTTCTCCTTTGGATGTATTCAGATAACGGACTTTTAATGTAATCCTTCAATAATTCAAATCCTTGATAAATATAATCTCGGTAAGGATAATTTTCTAAATGCTCTCCCATAAACTCAAAGAGCATAGCAAAGCAGGCCAACATCATCTTTATTTCATCATTTTCAAAGTAGGCCTTGGCCCTTGGATTAAAATAAGGAATTCCCAATCTATCAAAGGCTTCTGTGTAATGGCCGCTTGACTCAATTCGGACACTTTTTAAAACAAGTGCCACGTCCCTATAATCAGTTATTACGTTCTTATCTTTTAGGTGCTTTATCATCTCTGCTACTCTTTGGCCTTCATCAAATTCATTTCTTCCCCATATAGAAAATACTGAGGGGTAATCTGGAAATACTGTATCTTCTGGAGGGATAACTTCTTTGTTCATAAATCTGTAAAATCTTCCATCGTTATCGGCCCAATCTACACCCTGCATGAAACTATTGTATCTTTCAATAATCTGCTTATGTGACCTATAGTTTGTTAGAAGCGGAATCTCTTTACAATCCTTAAAATGAGAAGGAAATTCAATTATGTTTCTAATCGTTGCCCCTCTGAATCTATAAAGTGATTGATCCTCATCTCCAACAACGCAGATGTTATTTATCGGACTGCCCCAAGTTAAGATTATCTGCTCTTGAACATAGTTTGTATCCTGGTACTCATCGACCATTATGTACTTTATCTTGTCCTTAATTTTAGGGCCAACTGTTTCATTTTGTAATATATCCAAAAAAACTGTCTGTAGATGTGAAAAATCTATTCTGTTGTTCTCAAATAAGAGCTTTCTATATTGTTTGTAGGTACTTCCTAAGTTCCTAACAAACTTATCCTCTGAACGCAATAATTGTTCTGGGTCGATTAACTCTTCAGTTATCTTATTTATGAAAGGTATAAGGGCCTTTATTGTTGACCATTTTGTCTTCCATTTGCCAAGATAAAGATCATTTCTGGGAGGGCCTACTATTTCATTAAAGTGCTCATAAATAAATAAGTACTGAGTTAAATCATCAAGAGTAAGATAATTATTTTTTAATTGAGTATAAAATAAGTTTTTGGAAATAAAGCCCTCACAAATACTGTGAATAGTTCCAATCTTTAGTTCGTGAAGGGATTCTTTGATTCCTAATTTTCTTGAAATTTGACTAACTCGATCTCTTAATTCAAATGCAGCCTTTTCAGTAAATGTTGTCAAGACTATTTCAGAGGGCAACGCTTTTCCAGTTTTTATCAGATAAAGAGTTCTTAATACTAAGACCAAAGTTTTTCCAGTGCCGGGCCCGGCAATAAGTAATAATGGACCTTCTGTAGTAGTAATAGCTTTTTGTTGTTCTGTATTTAATGAAGGAAATAGTACGACTATTTCTGAAAGTACTTGATCCATCTCTTCACGCTCTAAATGTAAAATAATAATCTAAGATTGAATTATATTGAATTTCACCATATATAAGAATATGGAAAAAAATAGGGAAAATAGGGAAAAACATTTCTTTTCCATTTTAATATTTGGCCCTGATTTTAAGACAAATCAGAATTTATTCTTTTGAGCCTCCGCTACATACATCTCCAAAAGCCCCTTCAAGGCAAAATCAAGAACTTGGATAAAAGTTTCGTTTTCTGTATCTCCTAATAATTCCAGTTCTATCGATTTTGGCCCCCTAAAAAAATATTCTTCGCCTTCATAATCTTTTACCGTTATATTCCATCCAGTGTTTCCACCATCTGTTATTTTCAGGTAGGTCTTTCCTCCGTGCCCACCATCACCCCCACATGGGCAGTTAAATCCTACGTTAGCTTCAAAAATATTGCAACTAAAAAATTCTTTGGATTATATGGGAAAATCATATTTCATACAGCCACCTCGATAAAAAGAGGTAAAAATGTTTAAGATGATTTCTTAAATGAAGTGGGATTTTGTATAATTGATTTTAAACTTTGGATTATTTGAGTAATTTCTTCTCTGCAGCTCTGATATCTTCATCTTGCTGCTCCATATATTCATCCAGTATTCCGGATATCCTTAATTTTGCTAATATGCTCATTTCCTCTTTAGTTAAAGGATTTTTACTATTTGGATCTTCTGTTCTTCCTTCAACACTTTTAAAAAATTCTTTTAGTTCATCCATTGTTGCTTTATCCATCAGCTTTTGTCAAGTATTCAGATATAAATATTTATCCCGAAATACTTGGCCCTAAAATTAAGGCCAAATAGTCTCAGAGCTAATTCTTTTATTTTGAAGTGGATATCTCCCAAATTAAATACAAATTCCCTAGGATTAACTCTTAATATTGTCAAGGCCAGAACTGATTAGGTCCGGAATTATGGCTACACACACTCCTATATACCCCCTTATCCGGACCTTTTATTTTCCCAGTTAACAATAAATAGTATTATCTCAACTAATTTTCTTTCACTCTTTTCTTATTGCATACTTAATTGTCTTTAGTTTAATTTGCCAATTGCTATGGTACGTATGGAAGAATAATCCGTTCTCCCAAAAAGTGCATCATAAATTACTATCATATTAAATTATCTTTCCTTTTAAATTTTTTAAAATTTTGGTAGCCCTTTCTTTATCCACAAAATCAAAATTTATATATTCTTTTTTCTCGTCTGAAATATCATCGTCAAATTCAAATAATATTTTTTCCTTCCCAATAGGTTTTTTATGATTAAACCTGCCAACTAAAATTAAATCTGGTATATTTTCCCCAAACTCACAATCTTTATTTCTATGCTTACAATAAAGACAAATTTCTACCATCGCATTCATTTTAATCCCTGTTTATTGTCTACATTAATATTTATAATTATTTATCTTACAATTATATACCCCTATGGAAGATATTTTTTCAGTTAACAATAAATAGTATTAACATTTCAAATTAGGCATGGGATGCATTTCTGAAGGTATATGCAGGGACTGCGGTACAATATATTCAATAAAAACAGGCGGTGGATTCATTAATCACGACCTGCACTGCGATAAATGCGGCAAGTTAAAAACTGTGTACTTTATGGAACTACGTGAAGCCCCCTCAAAATACAGGTCATTCGAAGAGTATGCTGGAAAATGCGAGTGCGGAGGAAACTATACTATGGATGCGCCCCCAAGGTGTCCCAACTGCGGGTCTACTAATTTTGAACGTGATCATACTAAAGATCTCATGTATGATTGAAAAAGAATTAAATTAACTCTTATGATTTCCCTTTCACTCTTTTCTTATTGCATACTTAATTGTCTTTAGTTTAATTTGCCAATTGCTATGGTACGTATGGAAGAATAATCCGCCCTCCAAAAAGGTGCATCATTTATTTCTATCATATCATCAAATTATTTTTTTTCACCACTTTTTTAAATTTTAAAGCTTTTTTTTTATCCGAATAACCTAATATATCCATTTTACTAAATGGGTCATTCTCATATTCTTTTTTAAGTTCAAATAATACCTTTTCATTTTTAACTGGTGTTTTATGATTAAAAAAATATTCCCTTATTAAATCTGGAATATCGTGTTTAAAATAAGAACAACCATTTTCACTATCCCAGTTTTTACAATACCAACAAATAGGACTTGTTCTACTCATTGTTATCCCCAAATTTATATACTAAACTTTATAATTATTTATTTTACGATTATATAACCCTATGGAAGGTAATCCCTTTTAAATTTAAATTAACCCTCTTGATTTCCCTTTCAATCTTTTCTTATTGCAAATGCTCTAATTAAAATTAATTCAGTTCTGTTTCTAAAAAAGATAATTATCTTCAAAATAATAATTGCACTTCTATTCTAAACTCCTACAATACGCAGTAAATCCATTTAATCATAAGTTGCCAAATTGCTATGAGGGCGTATAGAAGAATAAAATATTCTACATCCGCTCTCCCAAAGGTGCAACACACATGGCCTATGAGAAAATAAAAATGGAAATAAGCAGCAAGCACGGGATCTCAATCGATGAGCTTTCCCGCCTTGTTGGGTTAAAAAAACTTGAAAAGGGGGTGACAGAAGAAGGTGCATTGGGTCTAGTCAGTCTAGACCTAGATAATAAAAAAACTATTCTAAATAAGCCTAGCAAATCCTTTATCGACAGCATCAACGCGGAGGAATATTTAGTTGACTACGCCAAGGCGCATCACCCGGAGGATCCAGAATGGTACAAGAAAGCGGTAGAAAAGGAATACAAGAACGGAAGATTCGGTATTGATGAAGAAGATGCCAAAAAGCTTGCAGCATTGTCCTACGGATGGGATCTTGAAGGAAAGAACAACAATGAGGACCAATGGAATGATCTAGACAATCTTTCGGAGAAGTCCCTTTCAATAAAGATAAAAAATGGGCGCATAGATGCCCTTACTGCAAAAATCAATAGACTAAGCAAAGAACGTCCCTATTCCTGGGAGCATAAGTACAGGATCAAATCCAGAGGGATCGAGCTTACCGATGGAAGGTTCAGCATTTGGGCAAACTGCTATGACACCTGCATATTCAGGGACGATTCAGGGAATATCATTCCGGCAAATCCGATGCTTGAAAGGATAAGGGCTCTTGAAAGGAAATACCCTCTGGTGGGAGTAAAGGTAACCTTGACAAATCTAGAAACAGGACGCAACAGGAAGGGTTACATTACTCTTGCTACCGGGCCGGACTCAGATTTCCTAGTTTTATCAGAAGACTATACCGACACCATCATGACAGAACCTATTGGCGCTGATGCTTAGTGGCAGTCCCATCAATTTTCCCGCCTAATAGCGATGCCCGTGTGATGGGCATAAAGGGTGAAATGTTCTTCATGAAGCACTGCAAAGACAAGGGATTGAAGTCCAGATTCACAAAGAACAGGATGCAGAGATGGGATGTCACCGTTAGGGAAATGAAAGTAGACGTCAAAACCATCAGGACAAACTATCCTCCAAAAAGCAGCTACAATGTCGATCTTTCAAGCGCCCAGGCGTCCCTTGATAGCGATATTTACGCCTTTGTATTCTACAATGAAAAAAACAATAAATTCACTATAGCAGGTGCGCTTCCAAGAGACGACTACCTAAGAAAAGCTATCCTCAAAAGAGAGGGGGAGACAGAGAGGGACGGCAGTTTCACCTACGCATGCGATACCTACATTGTCAAAGTCTCAGAGCTAAAACCGATTGAAGAGGTCATAAAGACGATGGTGATGCCTTGATTCCATACTTACAGAAGGAGCGATTTTACTTACACTTTGGCAATTTTGTACTACACTTTACTACAGTTGTACTTACACTTGCATCCGACTTTACTTACAGAAGGCCCTTTTTTACTTACAATTTACTTACAAAAGGGGGCATCTGTAAGTATGAAAAATAGCCGTTTCAGGTACGGTAAGCGCCTGGTACAGGCCTGGATACTAGAAGATCTTCTTGAGAAGTCATGTGCCATCTCGGGAAAGGGGCTAACTGACACGATCACAGAAGCCCTTGATTTGTATTCAAAAAGCGGAAAATCAGTCCTTGAGGTTGCACAAGAGCGCTATGAAGCTTCTGTTATTGAATCAGCTAGGTTAAAAACACTTCTTGAGGAATTAAACAAGAAATACCTACAAAATGCCAAAAAAGAGGTAGAGAAAGATATTGAATCAAAAAATAAATCAGAAAATAAGCAAATTAGCGAGAAAGAGCGCAATGAAATCTGGGAAGTCAAGATAAAACCCATTTTAAAAAGGAAGATATCCGAAATTGGTTTTGAGCAGGTAATCAGAGATGAGCGGATGCTGGACAACTTTTCAAAGGGATTATCCATTTCCATTGGAGAACTAAAAGAAAAAATCTCCACTGAATGGGGTGTAGTATAGTATAGTGTAGTATAGAAGTAAAGTAAGTAGTAAGTAAGGAGGAATAAATTGACTGAAATGGAAAAAAATCTTGATATATGGAAAAATGCTTTCCATATGCTTTCAAGGGAAGATCTTTATGGTCAGGATATATTCGAGCTTTCAGAGATGATCATGTCAATTGAGCATGCTATAAGCTACACCGAGGGTTGCCGATTCCTGCTATTGTGCTTTGGAAATCAAGGATCCTCAGACAGAGCCAAAACTATCATACAAGGTCTGGAGAATTATCTGCAGCAGATCAAGGATGTGCATCGATTCAAAGCTAATGAAAAAAAGAGAAAGGAAAATTTCCTAAGAGGAGCAAATGTTTAGGGGTGGATTATGGAGAAGAATATCCCGGAATCAAAGATGAGGGCTGTAAGATATTATCTAGAAAACAAGGAGTTCTTAGAAGAGATGTGCAAAATAGGCGATCCATACATTAAGGCCATGGCAATGACGATAATAATCTCAGCTAAAAGAATTCTAAATCAAAATTAATTTAATTTTTTTATTTTTTATTCTGAGTAAATTTTAATTTAAAAAAGTTCAATTTTGAGATATTTGTCCAATTTATTTTTGGGCATTAAAACTGGGCGCGAGTGCCCCGTACGGACCGAAAAAATTAAGTCGAATGCCCTAGGACAAACGACTTATACAAACTTTTGATTTCATTATGTATGAGCATCTATAATGAGAAAAGGCTTTTTGAGCGAGAGATATGCCTGATAGAAAATTCTTCAATGAATGAAGAGAACAAAAAAATTATTCTTGAATACAAAAGCTATCTTATAGCCACAAGAATCGGCATCCTCCGGACGGTCCGTTATATCATGGTGCTGAGGCTGATATCTGAGAAATTTAATAATAAGACATTTTCTGACTGGACCAAAAAGGACGTAATTGAAGTTCTGGAGAAAATTGAAATCGCTGAATACTCTCCGCACACCAAAAGGGAGTACGACAAGACCCTGAAGAAGTTCTTCAAGTGGCACAAGGGGAAGGACTGGGAGGGGCTTGAGTGCATCAAAGGGAACCGAAAGATTGACAGAAAGCCCGACATTCTGTCCAAGGATGAAGTATTGGCCGTGATTAAGGCCGCAAGGCACCCTAGGAATAGGGCCATGGTAGCACTCCTTTACGAGGGGGGATTTAGGATAGGTGAGCTTGCTTCGATTAAATGCAAGGACATTGAGTTCAACAGTTATGGGGGCAAGGTGAAGGTGAGGGGCAAGACAGGCGAGAGACTGGTGCCTTTTGTAATGTCGGAGTCCTACCTGAAGGTATGGATGAGCATGCACCCGGCGCCAGAAGAGGATAAGCCCCTCTTCGTCGGCCTCTGCACCAAGAGTTATGGCAACTCGCTCTCCTACACAATGTATAGAAACATCGTGAAAAGAGCGGTCGCTGGAGCAGGAATCAAAAAGAGGATCACCCCCCATACGTTCAGGCACTCCAGAGCGACGCATCTGGCATCAACACTGACCGAATCCGAAATGTGCCATTACCTCGGCTGGGAGATTGGTTCGGACATGCCCAAGATATACGTTCACCTCTCGGGCAGGGACATTGACAATGCGATATACAATAAGGTCTATGGCCTTAAAACTGAGGACAGCAAGCATCAGAACAATATCAAACCGGTAGAATGCCCCAGGTGCAAGGAGAGCTGCGGGCCCACTTCGGAATACTGCTATAGGTGCGGGATGCCGCTTAAGGAAGAGAAAGTATTTGAAATAGAAAAGGAAGAAAACAGCCTCAAAAAATTCTTCTATAAGGCCGCAGAAGAAAACATCGATTTAATAAGAGAGTTCAACAAGGCTTTAGAATTCATTGAGATCATTAAAAACGATGCAGAGATACAAGAAAGCTTGGAAGATGAAAGGAGAAGGAGGGGCCAACCTAAAACTTAGAAAATTATTTTATTTTTTTAATGGAACTAATCCTTATTAAAAGATAGGGCCAGTTTGTTTAATGGGATCTGGCCTTAAAAATAGGGTTGGACAAATAGGAATTGGGATAATATAAGAAATACGAAATAAGAAACAAAAATTTAAAATATAAAAATCTATTTATCTAATCTATCTCGTAGATACGCGCAGTTGCATTTATATATTCCTCTGGAATTTGTCCAATTTTCCAACCTTTCGCAGTAGTTTCACAATAATAATACTCCTTGCCACTTAATGTGTAGTAGTAAGCACTGTAATTAGGATTAAATTTTGGGATATATACTCCTGTGGCCATATGATCTGGTAGATGAATTAAGGATACATCTTTGCCCATTTCATTTAATAAAGCTGCTAATAGTATCGATGTATCTTCGCAGTCCCCCGTCCTGTCAAATAACGTCTGAGTAGGATAACGTGGGTAATCAAAAAACTTGTTATCTCTTGTTATGGTATCGTCAGATTTATACTCCAATTTCTGAACAAATTTCAAGACCAATGATACTTTTTCTTCTTCTGTATACCCATTACTTATTTTATTAAAAGCCTTAGATAGAATTTCTGACACTTTATCATTTGGAACAATAAATTTGGTCCATTGTGCCACACTATCATATTGGGGCCTAGCTTTATCGTAGAAGTTAATATAGTCATATGGGGCTTCTAACTCCCAAGTTCTAAGTTGACCATTGTCATCCCACGAAAAGTATGTGTATGATGAACCTCCGCTTCCATTGGGATTATTATCATATTTATCAGGTACGCCATCACCATCCTTGTCAGGTAAATTGTAGAAAGAATCCTCAACTACCATTGTTCTTTTAAAATAGTACTCTTGTGTAGGTGCTGTTTTAGACACAGGAACAGGCAAAACTTCTCTTACTACAAATTGGCCGTTTCTAGCTAATACGCCTTCTTCAGGACCTGAAATGATAAGTATATCATACCCTTTGGCAAATGGGTCTGCAATCCATTCCCATTCTCCTCTGGATGTTGCCCAGTCGACAGTGGACACCCCCATGTCAACTAAGTCCTTTACTATGCTGTTGTCTACTGGACCGCCAAGTAGTATTACGTTCTTATTATTTGTAACTGAATTAAATTCGATATCCAGCTTTATAATATCTATGGATTCAATTTTAGAATTTCCATTATTTATTATTGCCGTGGCCAATAGTTTTGCTGTTCTGACATTCTCGTCTGGTGCACCTGCACCCACTACGATAACGACATTTGGATTACCTGTATAAGGATCTATCCACCAAGAATTACTTTTATTGCCTTGGATATTGATTAAATTGGGATTCAACACATAGCGGCCATTATTAAGCCTATTGGTAGATTCTCCATTACCATTTGAATCATCATTTATATCTTGTTTATACAAGACTTTTCCAGAGCCCACTAATATGTAGTTGCTTTTTGGGGAAACAATAACTGAATCTATACTTGACGGGTAATTATCCTTCCACAATAAATCTCCTTTTGTGTTGTACAGATATATCCCACTTCCGGCACTAACTGCAATATACCTCTCATCAGAAGAAATAGAAACAGAATTGATAGAGTTCCCTGGTTTTCGTTCCCACAGCAAATCGCCATTTTTATCAATTAAAAATATCCCTGACCCAGCGCCAACTGCCACATAGTCCCCTTTCGGGGATATAGAGACCGAATACACAAAAGAACTAACATTATATCTCCACAAATAGTTTAAATATGAGTTATTACATCTAAAAAAATATACATGCATATCTTTTGAACCAGCCACTAAATAGTCAGAATTTGATGTCAAGGCGACTGAAGAAACAACACTCCCCGTAATATAAGAATCCCTAACATATTCCCACTTTTTTGCCCCATAATCATGCAACATATATACAGTATACCCTGAACCAACGGCTAAATATTCTCCATTGGTATTTAGAAACGTAGAATAAGCTAAACTTGAAGCAGATTGTTGAAATAATCTATTCTCATATTTATCTACATAGTAAAATCCGTCACCCATGGCTGCAATGACATAATTTCCATCAGAGGAGATTGAAATTGAATGTAATAGATTTCCGCTAACTTTTTTACTCCATATTATTTCTCCTGATTTTGATAATAAATATGCTAGGTTGTTAGTGGTTCCAACTGCAATATATTCTCCATCTGGAGTTATAGAAATAGATTTGATAGAGCCCTCAAAATTATTATTAACAACAGTTCTCTGAGGGACTGAGGAAGAACTAACAGCAGCGAACATTAAAAAGAATAAAAAAAAGCTTATTAACAATATGTTTTTTTTCAATTGATCACCTAATTCTTTTTTTGTAATATAATGACTTTATTATATCTTTCCCCCTATATAAGAATATGGAAAAAAATAGGGAAATAGGGAAAAATATTTCTTTTCCATATTCTATTTGGCTCTAAAAATACTAACTAGTATTTTGCTCTAGGATTTGCATAATATACCTGGCCCTAAAATTAGGGCCAATAGAAAAATGGGGCTACTTCTCTGCAAGAGAGCTAGAGATGGACAAAAGTGTTGAAAATAATTATTTTCATTAAACGATCCTTTAACATCCCCAGCTTCTATTAAAAGATTGGGCCAGCTTGTTTAATGGGATCTGGCCTTAAAAATAGCCGTAAGGATAGGGTCAGACTAGAAGAATGAGAAGGCCTACAGATTTTCCTGAAAATGGATTAAAAAAATAAATAGATTACTATGGGGCTATTTATTCAATCCATAGATAAACAACAATTTATTATTTTTCCAGATATAAAAATATTAAAAATAAAAAAACTAAGAATTAATGAATATTAACTGTTTGGCAACCACTGCAACCACCAAGTGAAGAGCAAACATTGTACTCTACGTTATTTCCACGTTCTGTTAAACTCAGATATACAATGTCGAATCTATTTTGGATGGTCCAACTACAGGCTTTGATTTGGTAAGAAGGCACCATACTCATCGGTGGTACTCTATCCAAGCAGGATAAATAGTTCCCTGGTTTCATAATTTCATTCCTATCAATTACAATTACTAGCCCAAATGATGGGTATCCATTTTTCATAGAATAATAGAATATCCCATCGTAAACCCCTTTTTTATTAAGACAATCAAGCAAAATAAATGCATTTTTTGCAAACACTTTACCTTTTTCGGGAACAGCATATGAAATTAGTTCTGATGCAATCATAGATACAAATTTATTTTTTCCTAAAGATTTTATCCAACCAACCCCATATATATTCATAGAACTATCCGATTTTTTGACTGCAGAAATAATGGCTGAAGTAGAAGAGAATCCCGACTTGCTTGAGTCTGACCAAGACCAGGCACCATAAGATTGGATTCCTAGGATGCCTAATATCATTAAAAAGACTAGTATATACCTAATAGATTTCATTTTCCCCCTCCGTTTTCATGTATAAATTCAATTTATTATTTATACCTTCCCCTATATAAGAATATGGAAAAAAATAGGGAAATAGGGAAAAAAAATTCTTTTCCATATTCTATTAGGCCCTAAAAATACTAAATACTATTTTGCCCTAGGATTTGCATAATATACCTGGCCCTAAAATTAGGGTCATGGGCAGTAATCTGACTTTTATAGAAATATCTTATATCTCATGAATCAAAATAAAAATTATTCTAATTTATGTAAGAATCTCGGGCAAATAGTCCAATTATTCTTTATCTTTTTCCCACATTTAGGACATTTAAGTGATGGCATAAAAATCAATTATTATTGATTATTTAACTTATAGAGGTATAGGAAAAATTTATTTTAAATCAAACATTGCCAAAGAGAATATCCCATATTTTTGCCTTTTTTGTTACAGTCCTAGTTTTTTCTACATCTCGATATTCAACAACAGTTCTTGTCTTATTAACATCACGATATTTTACTACATCCCTATAGTTAGTAACAGTCCTAGTTTTGGGAACGTCACAATATTTAGTTACTGTACCAGTTCCAATTCGTAAAGTCATTGTTCCATCGGGATTTTTCTCATAAGTTCCTGTGGGCCCTCTTGTTGTACCACATGCTTCTTTTTCATAGTACACTTCTGTATCTTGGTAAGCTTCCTTTACAGTGTATGGTTCTTTTTCAGTATACGTCTCTGTGACATTATATGGCTCTTTTTCAATATAAGTTTCAGTAGTTGGATAGTCGATAGCTATTACATTTGCCAATCCAAATATTATTACTATTAAAAATAAAATCGTGGCACCAATAATATAATTATGGGGTATGAATATTTTTTCAGTTTCTTTTTCATTTTTCTTTTTCTTGTATTCTTTGTCTTTTGATTCTAATTTATACAGGCAGTTTGGACACAATTTCCAGCCTTCTTCTATTTCTGCTTTACAATTAGGGCATTTTATCTCTGGTATAAAATCACCTTACTACTTTTTGATCAGTTCCCCACACTTTGGGCAAGCTCTCCAATTAGATTCTAAATCATAATCACATTTAGGGCATTTGATTTCAAAAAATTTAGTGCACATAGGGCATCTTATCCAGTCTTCTTCTATTTCTGCTTTACAATTGCTACATACCAATGCTTCATTTTTCGTTTCTTTTATATAGCCGCAATTAGGGCACCCTTTCCAATCTTTTTTTATCTTTTCTCCACACTTTGGGCATTTAGATGATGACATAAAAATCAATAATTTTGAGTTTTTTGAATATATAAGAATATCGGATAAATAGACGAAATTTTGAATTGAAAGGGTATTAAATTAAATATAGTATAAAAAAACTTATTATATTTCTATTTTTTATTCCATAGCTTTATATATTGTAAATACAAAAAGTTATATGAATTTGTATTAAAACTGGAGGGTAATAAATGAAATCAAAAAATCTATTTATTTCTTTAGTCTTAATTTTTCTAATATCTGCAATGCCTTTTTCTGTTGTTAAAACAAATGATTTTGGCAGTACTGGATCAGTAGAAGCCGCACAATCCCCTATCGCATGGTTAGTTGCTGGTATTAGCACGGACAAATCAATATATTGTGTTGATGATTCTATTAAAGTATATTATAAGTTGTCTTCTATAAATGGTAAAGCTTATTCTCTATACTATGACCTAGTGGAGTACCTTCCAGATGGCACTGGTCACTACTTAGTATACAATGAGAAAATGTATACAAATGCTGTTTACACGTTTACCACAAATGTTGGAAATTATACTGGAACAAGAAGACTGGAATTGATAATAAGATCTACAGAATATTTAATAGAGGGAAATTGGAAATGCTCATATACTGTTTCAAATTGTAATACGAAAAAGATAATGTCTTCGAGTTCTAAATACGATTCTGTAGAAGATGTGATAAAAACTATAGAACAATCAGATTCTTCTCTTAATATAACGAAGCTAAGTTATGTAAAATATCTTCATGTTGGAGATTTTTTAAGGGGTATCCATACAGGGGAACCTATTTCTGATGCCGTTATAATAGTAGCACACTTTTTATGGGAAATGGCCGAATGTTTATCTGACAGGGGTCTTTTTGATGGAGTATTGTATGTATCAGTTAAAAATAAATCCCCTTCAATAGGATTAATCATCATATCAGATAAAAAAGAAGTATCGAATCCTTGGAATTATTTGATTTGTGCAGGCGAGTATTTCCTAAATTACCCGTTGCCCCAAAGTAGTATAATTGACCAACGGAAAGTATATACGCTAGAAAAATGTCAATGGACTATTGACAATAGGTTTGATGTATTCTATTTAAGTTATTCCGAAAAGCAAAATAATGTCAAAAATAACATACTTGATTCATTAGGTGGGTGTAATTACTGTTGTAATAAAATATACATAATCGAAGAATAGTAATTTATTTTTAATTTTTAGACATAGTAGGGGTTTTAATCATGACAAAATACAACATAGAAGAAGAAATAAAAGAAATGTTGATATCTGGTGAAAGGGTACTTTTTGTCGCACAGCAACATAGGATAAAGCCCGGGGGGTCAGTTGTAACGCCTAATAAATTATACGTTACCACTCATAGAATAATTTTTAGGAATCCTTACCTCCTCGGAATAAAAAAATTTTATAATGATTACTATTTCAAGGACATATCAAACATCAGAATGAAAAAAGGTGCCTTTTCTACAGAAGTATATTTAAAAACTAGGTTCTTGTCAGACGAAGTAGTTTTACCGGCCGTAGATCATAAAGATGCACTTGAAATTACAAGACATATAAGAGGAAGGATAGGAAATCTTGATAATAAAGAATCGCCCTCCATTAATATAAATATTAATAACGCTATTAATGATGGCACTCATAAAATCAGTTCAAATATCAATAAAAGTAGTGAACAAATAGTATCTGATTCTACTTACTCAATTTCTAAAGGCTTAAATAAATATGCAGATGTGTTGTTCGGAATTGATTTAAATGAAGAGATTAAATCAATTCGACTTTTAGAGCCTGAATCCGATTCTGCTGATTATTTGATATTTGCGTGTTCTAAAAAAGGATATTACTTGATTGATGGAAAAGGGAAGATAATTAGACAACAAAAAACAGGAGCGGAGTTGTTATCTTCAGATATCTCCATTGAAGATGAATTAATAATCGTTGCATCAGATGACCTTTATCTCATTAATTATGGAGAGAATAATGATTTCATATCAAGTAATATTGAAGGAGTAATAAAAAAATCATACATTAGTCTTAATAGAAATTATATTTTAGGGTTGAAGGATGGGGAAATACACTATTATAGTATTTCAAATATAAAAAATAACGCTGAAAGTAATTTCAGAGAAAAGATACTCAGATGGAAAAGTGATATAACTGAAGAAATAAATGATATCGCCTTTTCAATCACCGAAATATATGCAATCTCAAAAAATAAACTTCATTTTTTTACTTATTTAGGATCGAATACTATAGATTTCACTATTGAATCTCCGAAAACAGATTCCATATTATTCATTGATTCAACTAAAAACTTGACAAATAACAAAGTCATTATTGCGACAAAAAAGGGACTTGTTTATTACATTAATTCAGTCGGGGAGATGGAATGGTGCAAGGAGATCCAAGGGGAAATTAGCAATATTTATTTTTCTTCAGACGGGATGTTGATTATAGTTGGAACAGAATCCGGATTTTTATATTTTCTAGATGATCGTGGGGATGATATAAGAGTATATGAGATTGAGGGAAGAATAAATTCAATTAAAATAGCATCTGAATCGAAAAATGTTGTTGTCGGTTCCAATTTATTATACTATTTTGATTCTCAGGGTGAATTACTTTGGTTTTATGATACGAAGGAAAAGATTAATGCAGTTGATATATCTTCAGATGGAAAAATTATTTCTATTGGTTCAAAAAGCATAATTCTATTGGATTCTATGTCTAAGAGACCTTATAATTCTAGTAATATCCAAAGAGAAGTATTACCAAAAAATGCAATTAGTCTAAAAACTCCAGTTTCTGGAAACAATCCTAATGTAATAAATAGTGATACAGTTAATGCTTTAAGCTGCTCACAGTGTGGTTATTCGATTCAGGAAGATTGGATTAATTGCCCTAAATGTGGAAATAAACTTATAATGAAATGTAAAAAATGTGGGAAGGAGCTAAATCAGGATTGGGTTATGTGCCCATATTGTGGGAATTTAGACATTAGATAAGGTTTGTGTGATCCTAGAAATACTAAATACTATTTTGCTCTAGGATTTGCATAATATACCTGGCCCTAAAATTAGGGCCATGGGCAACAATCTAGTGCAGACAAGGCTTGATTTTTTCTATAGGATACAGGTCCAGAAGACCATACCTGAGTATGTTAGCATCAGGAGGATGAAGGTGCATGACAGGCGCATAAGGGTAGCATCCACAAGAAACGATTGTGAGAGCATAACATGCCCCTACATCAAAAGATCACATGTCAGTAGATCTTTCTCATACATCAAGTGCAACTATTCCGGTAATTCCAAAAAGCAGAGTCCAGGCCCATGTCACATCTGCCCGATGAAAAAGATTAGAAACATTTGGATCCCAGTTAGAACAGAGTGTCGGGATAAGGAGTGGAATGTGATGCCAAACAACAAGTTCTGGAACTGGAAGAAGGAATAGTTCAATTATTATGCATAATTTTATGTTTTGTAAATAAATTTATATATAGAAAAATGAATATAAAGACGGGGTGATAAAATTAAAAGAAAATTAATTATTATTGTTTTAACAAGTCTTTTGTTGTCTTCAATTTTTTCGGTTTTAGGAAACGATGAAAGCAAATTAATAGGAACTTATGAAATTGGTCAATTTATTTTAGTTGGAAGAATGTCTAACAATGGAGTTTATACGGCAGTTGGAACTCAAAAAGGAGTTTTTTTATTTGAAAATACTGGTACTTTATTATGGAAAGATGAAACAGGCGGTGCGACTACATTAGTTATAACTCCAGACAATAAATATTTAATATCCGGAAAAGGATACAATGTATATACTCTTTTAAAAGGACAAAGAATCCCTAAACGTGATTTTGATTTTAGCAATTACAAAGCTCAAAGAATAGAAGACAAAATATATTATGATCTTTTCAATGAATATGGCTCTCTTGATTACTATTACTCTTCTATGAAGTGGGATCCCAAAGCTGGGAATCAAGGATCTCAATTGTATCTACAATCATACGATCCCTTAATCATAAAAGATCCTAAAGTGGGGATACGTTATGTTATTACTTCTTATGATAAAACAACTAAACTAGATTCATATAAACTATATCAATTTGATGAAGTAAAAGAGAAAAATGGAATGCCCCCGGAAGTTGTTGCCAGAAATTCTTATCCCAATTATTATAGATACAATGGTAAGATATATACTCATAGTTTAGTAAAAGAATTGGATATTCCAAAAGAAGAAAAAATAAAATACAATGGGATAATCAGTAAATATTTTATCGTTGCTACAGATAATAATGTTTATCTTTTTGATATAAATGGAGACAAAAAGTGGTTCAAAGATATTAAAGGAATTGATTCAGGTTTTACTACAGAGTACTCCCAATATATAATGCTAAAAAGGCCTTATGATATTATAATTTTAGATCAGAACGGCGACATTAAATTCCAGTATAATTTTCCTGACGAGATAAGATCTTATGGTGTTAGAGGAAACTATATTTCAGTAGGTTCAAAAAATGGTACAATGTATTTCTTTGATATAAAAGACATCCCCAAAAAATCAAGTACCAACACAAATACTGGGGTTCAAGATACAGTAGAAATAACTAAAGAAGATACAATCATGACCCCAAAGGAAAAAATCAAAGAAATTGAACTAACTCCTCCATCTGCGCAAGATACAAAAAATACTCCCGGATTTGAGTTGCCTGCGATTTTAGGGGGATCTTTATTGGCAGCATATATTCTTAATAAAAAGAGAGGATAAATTTTTTTATCTTTTTTATATTAAAATCTTTTTGAACATTTTAAATTCCATATTTCATAAGACAATCTTTTTAAACACCAATGTATAATATTGGACATTGAGGACTTTAGATGTCCGACATACAGATTTTTGAGGTCCTTGCAAAGATCCTCCCATACCTTGTATCGCTTGGTATAGGGACTTAAAATTAAGGACAAAAGAAAGGAAAAATGATTTTAAATTATTTCTTATAGTATTTGGTAATAGTAGCTACCTCTGATGTTTCTTTGTTATCTCATTTCTTGCATCCTTGTAAATGCTCATTATTCCTTCAATTGAACGAGAATTAAAGTTAAATACATTCTTTAGTTTAGCGAAAAGGATCCACAAGCAGATTATTCCTAGTCTTTTCTTAGTCAACGTAATAAGTTTATTGCTTGTGTTTATACCAGTATTTGTAAATAATGTAAATTAATGTGAATTTTCTATCTGCTCTGCACATCCAAATACCTCTTTCCATCTCCATTGTATAGAACTTTTAAGAGACAAACTCAACGACAAAATCAGTATTTCCTAAATCAATTACCTTAATATTCTGATTACCCATTATTTCAGACAAATCATCTACTATGAATTTTTTTTAATCTAATCAATCTTATAACGGTCTCATCGCCAATTTTTCTTGTTTCATAGATGTCCAATTAATTCCCCCAGTAACTCTAATACTAACTATTATAAAATCATGATGAAGATGAATTTGGGTTATGCGTCATTCTTAAAAACAGAAAATCAGAGCGAAATATATGGGAAAGGAATCTATGTCTGATAAGCCACAAATGAAATTTTGCAACAAATGCCGGCATTAATATCAGGATCTGCTTGAGATTGATGTTTGTCCTTGCGATATTAATTACCCCGCTAATATAAAAAAAAGGGTATATGGCGCGAAAGGAATTTGGGAATCGTATCTTAAAGTCAAATAAGAGAGAAAAGATTTGATTAAGGAACTTGCAGAAATATAACTTGGTACATTATCTTTTATGTCCTTACAATTATTAAAACAAAACTAAAATAAGTAATTAATCGATTGAAAAATTAATTTTCTCTTCGGTTATTAACTTTGGAATTTTCCCAAATTGTATACCAAACTTACGGCATACAAAAGGGATCTTGATGATATCCCCCTTTTCTTCTTCGCCTGTAAGTAAAATGACACCGTCGCCAAACTGCTTTTTTAATCCATATGCGTAAGCTACAATATATGGATCTGCCCCATTCAACCACTTTTGAAATCCGGCCTTATTATCTTCTTCTAACTTGTTAACAATTATTTTTAGATTTTCGATAGTTTCTTGATCTTCTTCATTTGTAATTATCTTCTCTTGAAAAAAAGTATTACTAAGATAATCGTTGCCTACAGCCAATTCTTCCTTTACCTTTTTTAAAATAATCAATCTATTATCAAGATTCATTTTATGCAAATATTCCCAAAAACTAGAAAAATTATCAGGCGGGTAGTAATCTTTTGCAGATATCAAAGCAGAGGTGTCCATTACGTATTTATCCAAATATTACACCTCTACTAGATCGTTCATTCTTGAATGATCCTTGACCTGCAGATAATTAAAAGCTTCATAAGTTGAAATATTTCCCGTGATATAATTTCTATAGACTAAAGAAGTGAACTTGTTGCTTAGGCGTGTTTTTAAAGTTAGATAATAATTTCCTCCTCCTTTTTTTGAAGTATTTTTCTGTTTATATGGGAATCTTTTCTTGTAATTATTGTAATCGTCAGACGAAATTAAATTAAGTAAATAGAATCTATAGACAAAGGCCAGCTTACTGATCTTGTATCTATCGGATAAGTAATTTAGATAAGATAGATCCAATAGTTCGTCTATATTTTTACCTAAAAATTTTTCTTCAGATTCATCTTCGTCTTTCATCATAAAATGATAAGAGAAACTATTGCACCATTTTTCAACAGTTGGATCAGTTTCAAACTTTGGCATATCAATATCAAGTTCTTCGTCGTTTAGTAGGAAATGAGCAAACTCATGCAGTAAAGTAAATATTTCCCCATTCTTGTCATCTGTTGAGTTGACAAGTATTAGGGCTGGGAAATTATTCCCAATGAAGATGCATCCCCTAAGATTTTCTAGATCATCCTTAAAAACAAAAACTAAGTTATCCTCAATTTTTTCTCTTATTATTTTGAATATGTCCTTTGATTCTAGGTTTTCTATGTCAATGTCATCAAAGTTGAATAAATTCCTGAACTTGTGGGCAACTTCTATTGGATTATTGTTTAAAGTATAAATCGGGGTGGCCCTCTCAAAAGATATGTTCTCAAGGTTACATAGATCTTTTATATCCTCTCTTAGAAGTTCATATTTTCTTAATTTAATCTCTAAGCTTGGAGAAAGTTTGAAGTTAGGGTATTTATTTCTAAATTTTACAAAGGTTCTATCTTTTGGAGGATTAGTTAAAAAGTAATATGGAACTCCTCTTTTGAGAAAAGAGTCGATTTTTTTCAGATCGTTATATTTGGGAGTAATTTTACCTTTTATTATGTTTGTAAGGTATTCATTATTGAAATATTTTACCTTAAACCTTGATGATATTTTATCGACTAGCTCTTCTGGAGTATACCCAGAATTATCTATAGCGTAAGCCAGTGTTTTAGGATTTATTTTTATGGTAAAGGATTCTCCCATAATTTTCAATAAGGAGTTTCTTATTTAAATATTATTCGGGCATAGTACAAATTAAAAATTATCTATCTTCAGCCCAATCCTTGGCTAGTAACTTTGCCTGTTCCAAAACAGTTTCTGTGGCCGGAAATTTTTTTGTAATCCACTTCTTCGCCAAAATACTCTTTTGAATATATGATGGTATCTTTGATGGAAAGCTCTATGTAATGCCTGTATAAAAAAACTAAAGGATAAATTATGCGGTCTATATCTTTTGTATCCTTTGCTATCCTCTCTGCAATTATATCTGCCGCTATCTTAAATCCCGTCCTATATCCTTCTGATCTTCCTGGTAAAAGGCAGGCATTGTAAATCCAATACTCATCACTAACACCTTCAATTATTATATCGCCTTTTTTAGGAAATGAGTTTTCTTCAGTCATGGCTAATATTATAATATTGAATTTATATAGCCATTGTTAAAATAAATTATTAAATAGCTTTCTTATCTGTTGACCGTCTGCCACATATACCAGCTTGCTATGCTTCTGTAAGGCCGCCATGCCTCAGCAATTTTCTTAATTTCTTCTTCACTTGGGCTAGGGCCAAGATTATAGTTGATCTTTACTGCCCTCTTGAATCCAGCGTCCCCTAGAGGCAGGACATCCGGCCTGTTCATGGAAAATATAAGAACCATCTGGGCCGACCACCTTCCAATGCCTTTCACAGCAGTTAATTTTTCAATTATCTCTTCATCGGAAAGATTTTCAATCAGCTCAGTATCGATTTCTTTACTGGCAAATTTCTCAGCTAGGATAATCAAGTAATCTGCTTTTCTTTCAGATATCCCAGATTCCTTAAATTTCCTTTTTTCCATAGAAAGCACAGATTCGGGGGTCAGGGCGCCGCCGCTGGCATCAATAAATCTTTTGTAGATTGTACTGGCCGCATGCCTCGAAAGTTGCTGAAATATAATAGATCTGGCAAGGGCTCCAAAGTAATCATTGGAAGTTTTGAGAGTGCATTCACCGATTTCGTCGATAGCTTTGGCTAAAATCGGATCTCTTTCCTTGAGGTAAAGAGCAGCGCTCTTAATCCAATCAGCACCCATGCCTGGAATAGATTATTTCTGT
The DNA here is from genome assembly GCA_002070965.1 of Firmicutes bacterium ADurb.Bin080. Lineage (GTDB taxonomy): Bacteria > Bacillota > Clostridia > Christensenellales > DTU072 > MWEH01. The sequence goes on from MWEH01000162.1 coordinate 28,107, forward strand.
TTAAATGCAATTCGCTTAATCAAAGCAAATGTACTAAATCTAAAAGTCACTTTCTATCTATGGCCAACAATCTTGCCTTGCGCTTCGGCCTCGAAGATTAATATTTTATTTGGCTAAATTACAAAGGACTTGAAAATCTAGGCCTAACAGATTTTGATGATATATGGGAAAAACATAGCTCCTTTATTAGGGACAATGTATAAATCAGTCTAATGTGCTAATAAAATCAGGTGATGCAGAACGGCAGCAATTATTGAAATGAACGGGAAAAAGTTTGTTGAAGGAAACGAGATAATAGCCGCTTGGAAGAGCTCTACAGGCTGGACCTGGCTTGCAACTGAAGTTTCTGAAATTAGAAGGATAGAAGATGAGACAGGCGGCTCAATAATTAATGGCAAGCCAGAAAACGACATAATCTACTACGGCTTAGTTTTAGGGCCAAGTGAGGAGTGGGGCTATTTCTCTGGAAGAGAGTTTGAAGTAAATGAAAGAATAGAAAGAATATTTTAGTTTTTTTATGTATGTCTTCTATCTTTGAGAGCAGCCTCATCATGTTGCTGTAGGTGTAGTTTGTCGTGACCGCACCCTCTACCTCTTGCGTCCTGT
>MWEH01000163.1 GCA_002070965.1 Firmicutes bacterium ADurb.Bin080
TATAATCGAAGCCCTTAACGGAGATGTTACAGTCGAAACATTATATGTACAAAAAGGTAGTTTCGATAATACCACCCAAAAAGCAATTACTCTTGCCAGATCCAAAAATGTTAAGGTGATGATACTCCCTGAAGATGCCTTCAAAGCAAAGTCTGCTACCGGACGTGCTCGGGGAATAATGGCAATTATCACTGAATTTGTGTATGCGGATTTAAAAAAGATGACAGAAGAAGCTCTTTCTTCCGGAAAGGATGCAACGATCATTCTCCTTGATGGCGTGGAAGACCCCCATAATCTGGGAGCAATAATCAGGGTCGCAGATTGCTCGGGAGCTAATGGAGTGGTTATACCTAAGCACAGAAGTGCCTCGGTCAATGAGGTTGTAATCAAAACAAGTGCAGGAGCAACGGCCCATGTTCCAGTTTCAAAAGTAACCAATATTAACGATGCAATACGATATCTTAAAGAGCAAGGATTCTTTATAGTATCTGCAGATATGGGAGGAACCTCTATCTATGACACTGATCTAACAGGAAACATAGGATTAGTTATAGGCGGAGAAGGAGAAGGAATACATGAACTGGTAAAGAAACTATCCGATAAGGTGGTATCTATCCCGCAACTTGGTAAAATCAACTCCCTAAACGCTTCGGTTGCAACAGGTATTATTTTATATGAAAGTGTGCGCCAAAAAGGATTAAGGTAATTTTTTTGATATAATGTAATTGGTTGAGTATTGTAAAAGAGAAAAGCATTACATAAATAAAATCGTAATATATTTTATATCCGGGGTGAAATATGGACCAAGAAGAAAGACTTCTTGTTAAAAAAGCGAAACAAAAGGACGAAGCCTCCATTGTCAAGTTGCTGAGAAAATATGATCCCGCTATTAAAAAAGTTAGCATGTATTTTTTCACAAAATTTAAAAACATCCCTCTTTCTTTTGACGATTTTAAACAGGATGCAACGATTGCATTTCTTAAGGCAGTTTCAACATACAATGAAGAAAAAAACAAAAGTCTTCTTTACTTTGCTAATACCTGTATGATGAATAAGCTTACGAGTTTAGTGCGTTCTGAAAGAAAAAAGGACAATATCATATCTTTGGATGAAACAATAGAGGATAATTCCTCTTCAAAAGTCATCCCCTGCTCGCCCGTTACTTCTCAGGAAGAATATGAAAAACTTGCCTGGATACGAAACTTCAGAGATACTATAAATAATATTTTGAGCACCGAACAAAAAGGAGTCTGGGAATTATATCTTCAAGGTTTTTCTTACGAAGAAATCGCAGAGAAAACTGGACTCACAAAAAAGAAGGTTGATAACACAATACTTGCATGCAAAAAAAAGATAATCATAAATAGGGAAATGTTTGATTTAGAATAATAAATAATATCTAGTTTTTTCCTATTTTAACCACTCGAAGAAAAAATCAAATAATCTCGTAAAATGAGTATATACGTAATTTATACACGGAGGAACAAATGAAACTAGGAATTGTCGGCCTTCCAAATGTCGGTAAAAGCACTATTTTTAACGCACTTACTTCTGCTGGAGCACAAGTTGCAAACTATCCTTTTTGCACCATTGAACCCAATGTGGGAGTAGTAACAGTCCCAGACGAAAGACTCGAAAAACTTGGCGCTTTATACAACACAAAAAAGATAGTATATACCTACATAGAATTCCTTGATATAGCCGGCCTGGTAAAAGGAGCAAGTAAAGGTGAAGGACTTGGAAACAAGTTCCTCTCTCACATAAGAGAAGTCGATGCTATAGTACATGTTGTAAGGTGTTTTGAGGATGAAAACATATCTCACGTAGCAGGGTCGGTAGATCCCATAAGAGATATAGAAGATATTAATCTGGAACTTATTCTAGCAGATTTGGATACCCTAACAAGGCGTATGGACAAAACCAAAACATATATAAAAACCGGGGAACAAAAGTATAAAGACGAGCTTGAAACCGAGCAAAAAATCTATGATATGCTATCTTCTGGAAGGAGCGCAAGGTCGGTTGATTTCACCAAAGAAGAATTGCCTTTTGTCGATTCGCTCTTTCTTCTAACAACCAAAAAAGTTATATATTGCGCTAACATATCTGAAGACTCTGATGAGGACAATGATTATGTTAAAGCGGTTAAGGAATATGCTAGTAAGGAAGGCAGCGAGGTAATCGTTTTTAGAGCTCAGCTTGAGGCTGAACTAGCCTCACTCCCCGCCGATGAAAGAGAGGAATTTGTTAAAGAACTCGGGATAGAGAGCACTGGTCTAGATATGTTGATTAAGAGCTCCTACCGACTCCTTGGACTCATGAGCTTTTTGACTGCGGGAGAAAAAGAGACAAGAGCCTGGACAATCCCCATCGGCACAAAAGCTCCACAAGCCGCTGGGAAAATTCATACAGATTTCGAGAAAGGTTTTATCAGAGCTGAGATAGTCGATTATCAGACTCTCCTTGATTGCGGCTCGTTTAATGCGGCCAAAGAAAAGGGAAAGGTTCGTTCAGAAGGAAAAGAATATGTTATGCAAGAAGGCGATGTGGTCTTATTCAGATTCAACGTTTGATTCCCAACTGTTATAATCTTTCTAGCATTATTCTTAATTTGAAATATTCTCTTATGTTTTTTTAGAAGACATTCTATTGTTTGCTTGTTAAATGTCTATTTCTACTGGAAACCTTCCAATTTTTTCACATTTTTGCCCATTGTTAATTCTCAAAGTAAATGCAAAATTTAAGATAGTGCTAGATTTTTTGGCATAAATGCAAAAAAAAGGGTAAA
>MWEH01000164.1 GCA_002070965.1 Firmicutes bacterium ADurb.Bin080
AAATGCATATGAGGTATCGCCACAGTACAAGGACTGCTTGATTATTGGGAATTTATATTTTCAAAATACAAACAGAGGAAAAGGCTGGATGCCATATAAGATTCAGTGAATCATGTCACAGTTTATGGGGCATTTGCTTATTTCATTAACAAACTTTCTTCGCTCATTTCAACTATTCTTGCCGTTTTACATCACCTGATTTTAGTCTCTAATGACTGGACCAATACATTGTTAGGACATGGATCTAAAAATAGGCCCAACACCAACGTTTAAAATAAAACACAAATGAATAATTACTTCGTATAATAATCCTATGCGCAATAGTAAAAGAGAAAACTTTAATACTTAAACACTTCTAGTTTATTAAATGACATACCTTGAAGTTCAGTATAACATATCCCAAAAAGAGTATCCCTCACTCCTTAATGCTTTAGATAATGCTTTAGAGCATAAAGCTCCTGAAAATATCTATGTCAAGGGAAATAGTGAGCTTTTAGGGGAGCTAGATAATAATAGAAAAGGTATTGCTATTATCGGATCTCGTGATATTGATGAAAATTCTTATATTTCTACGGAAAAGTTTTTCCAGGATTATCTAATAGGCGAAGATTGGATTGTAATAAGTGGCCTTGCAAAAGGATCCGATACAATTGGCCATAAATTTGCGTTAAAATATGGGATGAAGACGGTAGCAATTTTAGGGCCTGGGACAAACAACATATATCCTAAGGAAAATGAACACCTCGCATTAGAAATTTTAGAAAATCAAGGTGTACTGATTTCTGAGAATCCGCCTGATTTCTATCCGAGACAGAGATTTGAATTTGCCAAATGCCTAGTGGATAGAGACAGATTGCAAGCTGCCATGTCTTCTGGGATTTTTGTAGTTGAAGCCGGAGACATAAGTGGTACATGGCACGCAGTTTCATGGGGACTTAGATTAGGCAAGCCGATTTTTACTTACCCTGAAACAAATGCACACAAAATCCTTTCAAAGTATATCGATGGAAAAATAGAAAAAGAGTGGCTGAGCAAGTATAAAATCAAACCTTTCAACGATGCATTTAATAGGATTTATTTTCTTGATGAGGAGTTCCATAAGAATAACTTTGTCAGGATTATGGACAACCCCCTCCTAAAAAAGCACAATAAGCAAATTAGCCTTGACGTTTACCAATAAGATCTTTAGGATACTCATAAATAAACAAAGGCTTAAAGTCAATTAAGTTATTCTTTTCTGAACTACCCCAAATTGCAGCAGCATCTTTCATATTTGCCTTTCGTGCTGCTTGTAGATCTATGATCTCATCCCCTATAGCAAGGCATTCTTCCGGTTTCAGACCCATTTTTTTTGCACATTCAAGCAGAGGTTCTGGATGCGGTTTATGATTTTGTGTATCGTGATAATAAACACAAGCGTTGAAATTCCACTTCATCATCTTAACTATTCTTGAGGCATAGGTCTCTGGGCTTGATGTAACTAACCCCAACCTGAACTTATTTTTTAAATTGGAAAGAACTTCTGATATGCCATCGAATTCTCTTATTTGATGAATGTTCTGTTTTGCTTCCTTCCATCTATAACTATCCCTAAGAGACTTTAGCATTGATGAATCTACAAGCGTTCCATCAAGATCAAAGATAATACCTTTTATATCTCTGGGAACTTCATGTTTCCTATCATACTTTTTTGTAATTTGATATTTTTTAACAGCATTATCCTCATGGCCTAAAGTTTTACCCAAGGTAATAAGAACTATGCCCCCGACACCTTTCTCAATAAGTTTGTCGATGCATGCCTGGGCGGTACTTCCCATAGTGTACACATCGTCTAATAACAACACTTTTTCTGAACGAAATGATTTCACACAGTTGATTGAATCATAGTGATCTTGGTATGTAGGCCTATCCCCCTGAGCCAAATGAGAAGATTTCACTGGGGTGTGTCTATTCAAAGCCTCAATGTATCCCATCTTATTTTTATCTGCAACTTCAGAGCCCAATCCTTTGAGGGACATTGATATTTTATCTTTTGCAGAAGAAGGTATTGGAATTACATAATTTGCGGGTATATTTTCAATAGAAACGATAGAGCTAACAAATTTGGAAAACTCTATAACTGCCAAAGGAGCATCTCTTTTGAAATTTAGGATATTCAAGCTGAAAGTATTTTGGGATTTTCCCCTGCTTTTTGGGATATAATAATCAATAAAATAATGAGTTACACTATAGCCCGATGCATTGACATACGATTTATAATAAAGACAATCAAAACCATCAGATATACTATTCTTGAGTAACTCTAGATCAGTATTTGTTTCATCTATAATTAGTTGAGATTTTCCTACATTATTTTGCAGTTTCGTTGCATTGCTTTTTTGAGTGAAATTTTTCTCATGGCCATTAATGAAGGATTTATTTGTAGGGGGTTTTTCCTATTTCCTTTTTTATCAAATCCTAATTTATTGTAAGGCGTTCCTGTGTCCTTGTGGATGCCTTGTCTGTTGTAGCCCTCTTTATTGTACCCTTCTTTGTCATATCCGCTGCTATTAAATCTAGTTCCAGTAAGGTAATGCAGACCATCTCTATCAAATCCGTATTGGTCAATCCCTTTAATATCAAAACCTTCTAAATCGTAAACAGTACCGGTATCCTTATGGAAACCATTTTTGTCAAATCCCATTATGTCATAATCATCTTTATCAAAATCGTCCTTTGAAAAGGTGCCGCCCATAAATATGGTAACTCCACAGTAATCACATTTATTGCAATCATCGGTGAGATATTTAGAACATTTAGGGCAGCGCATTCAAATCAAACTATTTTTTAGAATCGATCCTATAAAAATATTTTCTTTTTAATTCACTTCTGTAAAATTTTAATGTCCTCTTTATCATTCAATACGTGCATTCTTCTATGGCAATTTGGACACAGCGCAACAGTATTATCAATTGTATCCTTGCCTTCTTTTGATAAAGGTTTAATGTGATGAGTTTCTAGATATGGCTCACCATTTTTATTTTTAAAAGGAGCCTCTTTTTTACAGAGTTGGCATACTCCTTTGGCCCTTCTTTTTGCTAGTTCACAGATATACGGATTTCTTTCATACTGTTTTGCAGTTACTTGGCGCTCTCCCGGAAGACCAATAGAATTTTTTGCTCTTTCAATTAACTCTTCATCTGAAAGCTGTTTAACTTAATTCTCTCTTTTTGAGATTAGATCCTCTAAAGTTTCTTTAAGTATTACAGGAGGTAAATAATTATCTTTTAATTTTAAAGGGAATATCCAAACATTTCTATTTATGCCATTAGCATCTCTCTGTTTTTCTTGGTATGGCCTATCTGCTAATTCAACTTCACCCACATAAACATATTTTTTTGGTTCAAATACTTCAAATAAAAAAACTCCTAGATTGGGATTATTTTTAGAATTGGCTAAAGTTTTATTTTGCTTAAAATCTAGAGATTGATCACCCTCCATACCCATACCAGTATAATGGAAAATATTACCAATCCAACGATCATTATAGGGATTATTTAATTTATCATGGTTTGATATAAGGACTAAAGTATTTGTTTTTTTACTTCTTCTCATCCCGCCCTGGGGGGAGCATCCAAAAATATCAGTTAGTTTATCATTTGTTATTATGTCTCCAGGCTCTAATTCAGGGTTAAATACCATTTTATTCACCTAATATTTTATTTACTATTGGTATATCTGCAGGTGCAAAATCATAATTTGATAGCTCCTCTCTCTTTACCCATTTTATTTCTTGATGATCGTTTAATTTAAATTCGCCTGAAATATATTCTACTTCATAAGCAATTAATTCTATTTTTATATGTGGATATTCATAGTTGCTTGTTGCTAGATATTTTCCTATCTTTGTTTCTATTCCAAACTCTTCACATAACTCTCTTTTGAGACAATCTTTGGGAGTTTCACCTGGCTCTAACTTACCCCCCGGGAACTCCCACTTATTTACAAGATGGCCTTCTTTTCTTTTTGCTATGAGAATTTTATTATCTTTTTTTATTATACCGGCTGTAACTATTACAATATCATCTTTCACGATAAATAATAAGCTATTGAAATAATAAGGTTATCTGGAAAAATTAATTGCCTCTGTTTCTCTAATTTTTTTCATTTTCCTCTTGTAATACCTCACATCCTCCCTGGTCCAGTCCAGCCCTAATTTTAGGGCCTATTCAACTCTTTCCCCAATCTCCTTTAATCTCTTAAGAATTTTTAGCATCAATCCGCTTTCTATTGTTTCTTCAAGCAGACCCTCGCAGAATCTGCCCTGCCTGACTATTATTGTGAGGAGTCTTCTGATATCTTTTAGATCTGCCTTGGATAGCTTCTCATCACTGGCAGAGTATTCTCCGGCTTCAGCAATCCAGTCCATCCACCTGAAGTTAGTTACAAATCCTTCCTTGTAGAGGTCCTCGTAGAACTTTAGCCCGATGCCTGTCAGAACGTAAAAAGGTAGTACGACTGCTCCAGATTCGTCTTGAGAGTCTTCACAATAAAATTTATTGGCCTTGTCTTCTAACAGTGGAAGGTATTTCAGGATGTTATCTATATTCTCCTTTGTTAGTGAAACAGATTCTTCTACCCAGGTCATTGTAATCTTTTTGTAATGATACTCTATGTTTATAATTGTATTTGAAAAGAATTATTTTTCCCTATTTTCACTATTTTTTTCCTATATCTTTATAAATATGCAAATAGGATTTCCCTTATACAATTAATTTAGATATAATTCTAGTCTTATAATCCTAGGTAGATAGACTCTCATTACTATTAATAGGGGATATAATATGATAAAAATTGGAAAAAAAGAAACCTATTTTTTTGATGGAATTCATATACCTAGGATTTATATTAATAATTTGGATAAAGTTAGATCTTCACTAGAAATACTTAATCAAAATGGAATTTTATCTTATAAAGAAATGACCGAAAAAACTGAAAGAGTACGTTCAGAAGACATAAGGGAAATATTTTATTTATTATGGAAGTTAGGATTTGGGATTGAAGTGTCCCAAAGGGGAAGAGAACTTGTTTTCATTGCAAATGATAAATTGGGCAGTATAATCGAAATGAAAGACAATGAATTAAAAAATCTAATCTTATCAAGTTTAAAAATTTATAATCCTTTTGTAGCTGTATTAGACATTTTAATTGAATATAGAGATAAATCTAAATTTACAGAAAAAGAAATTACTAAAAAACTCCATGGAGGATCCTTAGAGGGTGGAAGATTAGATAATACTCATCCATTATTAAGATGGAGTAAAGATCCTGATTGGGAATTAGTTAAAAATGGAAGGATAACAACCAAAGGAATTAAATATGTTGAAGAATGTAAAAAAATGAACGTATTCTATTTTCATCACACTGTTGATTTAAAAGCTTCGAGAGAATTAAATATTATAACATATTTAATATCAAAACAATCATACGAGAAGATTAAATCTTTAAAATATGAATATATTTATGATTGTTTTCAAGACATAAGACTACCCATATCTGAAAAAGAATTAGTTTCATATATTCATGAGTTAATTGATATGGAAATGCCTATTGAATTAGAAAATAAAGAGATATTTATCAAGGATTTAATATATCATGATATTACCCCAAAATATTATGTTAAATTTAATTTAAATATCTTAGATGGCATAAATAACATAGATGTTCATAATAAAGATAAGGTATTAACCACAGACGTAGAAAGTATTTTAATGAAATTAAATAGTAAAAAATTTTTAATTATTCATGATGATAATATTAATTTAAATGACTACCCAAAATATTCGACTTTATTAAATTATAATGATTTTTTTTCTATAAATAATGAATTACCTAATTTGAAAATTAATACTATAATAATTCCCCCTCATTGGAGACCTTTAGAAATTAGTAAAATAAATGGTATTCTCTTGTCATTTATTATAGCCGGAGGATCATTAATTATTTTTCATGGATCAATGGGGAGAATTGGAAGCAATCGAAATTTATTTAATTGGCTACCTTATGAATTATCAAGAATCTCTTTTATTCATTCAAATCTAGGAGATAACAAAATTAAAGGATTTTTTACATTTCCTTTTGGAGAGAATTTTAATTATGTAATTAAAAAAGAATATGAAGAAGTTGGTTCTGGACGTTATTCATTTCTCAAATTTAAATATGGTCAAGGAACAATAATCTTTTTAGGGTATAATCCGTCGGAGGAATTATTTTCAAAATATAATTTAATTTTAAATGAAGATATAAAAATAGATGATAAATCTATATATTGGATCTATAGATATGTCCCTTCCATTAATCGGTCACCTACAATAAAAACTGAATACCAAATGTATCCTCTATTAAAGGACATTTTTAAAAGTAATTTCAATTTCGAATTTGATCCAGATATTAAAGGTAAACCTGGACAGACTGATTTATTTATAATTGATCCTTTCTATTGTTGTTGTGAGGTTACGCCTCCATCAAGTAATGCAACTGGATTCTCAAAAGTTTCAGAAGTACATGGCCATAGAGAAACGATGATTCATAAGAACAAAGAAAAATTTAAAGTAAATTATGTGGGTGCGTGTGTTTTAGGGCCTTCTTTTACAATTGAAGATGGTTACGATAAAGCCGGTGCCGTAGATATGGCCAATGCGTTAAATGTTTCACTGATTAGCTATATATCTCTATATGAATTAATTTGTTTTAACAGTTTAAAAAAAATTAACGTTAATGAACTTGAAAAAATATTTTTTAATAGGGATGGACTAGATTCTGAAGCTTCAATTAAAATTTATAATTTAATAAAAAAGGGATATGATGGTAAAATCTAATATTCAGTTTAGTGATAATTACAAAAAAAGCAAAAATATTCAAGACATTATATACAAAGAATTTATCCAAAAAAATTTTAAAATAATTAATTTTGACATTGATTCTGAATTTGAAAAATGTAATAAAGATTGCCCTATCCAGATAGATCATATGGGTGAAAAAATTCCTTATGCTAGATGGATACTTTATAATAAAATTAGTCGTCCTGACCTAATAGTTAATTATAATAAACCAATCTTTATAGAAACGAAGTATAAAAATAAAAAATATTTGTGGATTAACAAAAGAGATTATTTAGATTATATTAAATGGGAAACTATTACCTCTATACCAGTTTTCGTGATTATGTACGTTTCACAAGAAAATATTTTTTACGTACATAAATTAGACCTCAATCCAAATAAATTGAAATCTCTTACAACTAGTCATGACAAAAATAAAGTTTTTGATGTTCAAGATTCATGTATGAGATATGAAGATGTTGATTCAATGACAAACTTTTTTAAGACATTATAAATACTATAATTATGAAAGAATTTTTAGTTTTCAATAAAGATAGTCGTTACATGTCTGAATATATTGAAAACGAAAGCATTGATTTTATTGTTTTTAGCCCCCCTTACTGGAATCTACGAAACTATGGGTTCGTAGATCAAATTGGATTTAAACAATCCTATGATGAATACTTGTCCGATATGGAAAAAGTATTTCAAGAATGCTTTAAAGTATTAAAGTCCGGAAGATTTATGGCAATAAATATCGGTACCGTAGTCTCGGATGAAGGAATGAAATTTATATCAGGAGACTTTGTAAATAGATGCAGTCGTGTTGGATTTACTTTTAGAAAAGATATTATATGGCATAAACCTCGTGGAACTACAAAATGGCAAAGAGGCGCAACGCAATTTTCTAAAAATCCTTATCCACTAATGTTTAATACAAATATAAATCATGAGTATATTTTAATTTTCCAAAAGGGGCATAATGGAGAAATTGATTTTTCTAGTTTACCAAAATTTAACAGGTCTTTTGTTAGAAAAATGGCCTATAGTGTATGGGATATAAAACCAGTAAATTCACCTAAAAAAGATGAAAGACATGTAGCACCTTTCCCAGAAGAGATACCAAGAAGGTTAATACTTTTATTTTCATTTAAAGGTGATATGATTCTAGATCCTTTTGCAGGTTGCGGAACAACTAACAAAGTTGCTAAAGAATTAGGAAGAAAATCAATAGCTATCGAACTATCTGAAGATTATTGTAAACTTATTAAAAATAAACTTACTATGACAAAATTTGATTCGTATGATGAAGATATCTTTGGGGAAGGGATTGACTATGAAATAGACTATGCAAAAAAAATTCTTGAAAATGCCAAAAAAGAATATGAAAAGGCAAAAAAGAATTATAAAGAACTACTTTCTTCATCAGAAACAAAAGAAGGGCTTAATAAATTTATGTAAATGGATTTGTTATTTTCTAATTCCTCTTTGATTCTTTTATTACAAATCCTATAAAATTCTTCTTTTATTTCACATCCAATAAAATGTCTGTTTAATTGGATGCAAGATATTGCTGTGCTTCCTGAACCCATGAAACAATCTAGTACTATATCACCTTGTTTAGATGAACTTTTTATAATCCATTTTAATATCTCTACAGGTTTCTGTGTAGGATGGGTAGTTCCTTCTAATTTAGATTTACTAGATACTGGTGGATGATTTATGACTGAAAGTGGGTATCTAAGCCCATCCTTTACTATGGTATGATTCTCTTTCCAATTATGTCTCACTGTTGACTTTACTTTATTTTTTCTGATATATGGAGCTCCTGGAGTTTTAATAGCATTAATATTAAAATACAAAGATGTTGTTTTTACACCTTTTTTCTTGAAACACCAAATTAACTCATGCGATCGCATAGGTAAATAATTTGAGCTCCATAATCCCTTATTCTTATTCCAGATTAACTCAAATCTAAATTCAAATTTATCTTTGATTTCATAGTATACTTCAGAAAGCATTGGCTGTTTTCCAAATATATAGAGCTGCCCATTTTCTTTTAATACCCTATTAAACTCATTTTTTAAGTATCCCCAATCTTTAAAATCGTCCCAATCTTTTGGTAATTCGTTATATGGAGGATCTATAATTATTAAATCGATAAAATTATCCGAAACTTTTTTGATATAGTTCCTACAATCCTCTAGTACTACTTCATCTATATTCATGTTTTCACGAGACTTTTATTAAGTTATTTAATATTTATTTACATTGAGTATTTATCTTTATTCATTGTATTCTACGATCCAAGGATATATTTATATTACATCGAAGATAATAATTATTGATTACCTAATAAGGTGTTTTAATGGATGCATCAGAAATAAATTTTTTAGATTTCTTACAAGGGCCTAAACAATTTATTATTCCTCTCTATCAGCGCCCATACAGTTGGACCGCTAAAGAATGTGAGCAATTGTGGAATGATATGTCAATGGCAACAAATGGCCCAATATCAACTTATTTTATAGGATCTATCGTGTATGTAAAAAAGGGAATATACCATGTTGCATCTATCCCAAAATTGTTAGTGATTGATGGACAACAAAGAATAACTACAATTTCATTAATGTTATTAGCAATTTGTAAAGTTTTAAGTCAGAAAGAAACAGATGAAAGTAGTGTTGAGAATAGCATTGTCAATACTAAAAAATTATTGAATTACTATTTAATAAATTCTGAAGAAGAAGGGGATCTTAGATATAAAATAATTCTAACTAAATCTGACAAGGATACATTAATTAGTTTAATAGACAATAAAGAACTTCCAAATAATTATTCTAAGAATATACTGACTAACTATAATTATCTAAAAAATAAGATAATGGAAACAGAAATAGAAAAAATCTATGAAGCTATCTCAAAATTAATAATAATCGATGTTGCACTTGACAGTGATAGAGACAATCCTCAATTAATCTTTGAAAGTTTAAACTCTACCGGAAAAGAGCTTACCCAAGCCGATCTAATTAGAAACTTTATATTAATGGGGCTTAACTCAAATGATCAAGAAAACTTATATAAGAAATATTGGTATCCAATGGAAGAAAATTTTTCCAAGTCTGACTATACAAAAATTTTTGATAGATATATGCGTGATTATCTTACCATAAGGATAGGTAAAATACCGAACATTGCAGCTGTCTATTCTGAATTTAAGAAATACGCTAGGAATATCCATAATTCTACCATCACAGATTTAGTTAAAGAAATATATATTTACTCGAAATATTATGCAAAATTAACTTTAAACATAAAAGAAGATGATTTAAAATTAACGGAATTATTTCATAATATTATTGAATTAAAAGTGGATGTTGCTTATCCTTTTTTGCTTCAGGTTTATAATGACTATGCTAATAATATTTTATCCAAAGAAGATTTTATTGAAATATTGAAGCTATTAGAAAGTTTCGTGTTTAGAAGAGCCATTTGTGGTATACCAACTAATGCTCTTAATAAAATATTTGCATTTATTTATCGGGAGATAGATAAGACAAGATACGTTGAAAGTTTTAAATTAGCTTTAATTTTAAAAACATCCTACCAAAGATTTCCAAAAGATGATGAGTTTAAAAAAGAACTTTTAGTAAAAGATGTATATAATTTTCGTAATAAAAACTATTTATTTGAAAAACTTGAAAATTTTCAAAGCAAAGAACTTGTTGACATAAATAAATGTACAATTGAACATATACTACCACAAAATGAAGAATTATCTGAGGAATGGAAAAAAGATCTAGGTGAAAAATGGAAGGAAATTCAAGAGTATTACCTCCACACAATAGGAAATTTAACTCTCACTGCATATAATACCGAATTAAGTGATAGATCTTTTAAAGAAAAAAGAGATATGAATGGAGGCTTTAAAGATAGTCGACTTCATCTCAACAAAAATTTAGCAACTCTTGAGCATTGGAATGAAGAATCTATAAAAAAAAGAGCTATTGAGTTATCTGAAATAGCGACAAAAATATGGGCATATCCGGAAATAGACCGGGATATAGTTGATAAATATAAACGTAATAGGATAAACTATACTTTGGATGATCATAAACATCTTGAAGGAAATACAAAGTTTTTGTTCAACGAACTAAGAAAAAGAGTATTAACACTTGATTCTTCAATCCGAGAAGAAGTATTTAAACTATATATTGCGTATAAGGTAACTACTAACTTTTTAGATGTTGAGCCTCATAAAAATTCTCTTAAATTGTTTCTAAATATGAAATTTAATGAAATAAAAGATCCGCAAAAAATATGTCGTGATGTAACTGGAGTTGGTCATTGGGGAAATGGTGATGTTCAACTTAAATTTTCTTCAATTGAACAGCTTGACTACATTATGTTTCTGATAAAACAATCTTACGAAAAACAAATATTCGATGATGAGAGTCTAGATTCATTTATTTAATTTATCAATTGGCTCCCTTTCCCTCCCTCACAAAGCCTTTTAAGTATTTTTTAATCACTATTTACTACTAAATAGGAGTTATAATCATGAGAGAAAGAAT
>MWEH01000165.1 GCA_002070965.1 Firmicutes bacterium ADurb.Bin080
AATTTGTATCGATCCAGATTTAACCATCTGGCAAGATACTGGTCGAAAGACACGACCACTACTGATTATCTCCTTTACAGGAGAATCACCAGATACTTTTCTGATTATGTTAAGCGCACCATTTACATCAGCATTAAGCAGAACACCGGTAGATGACTGAAACAAACCACGTTTCTTCCTCTTACCTAAGTAAGATTCGTGTTTCTGAACTGGTTCGAGTGCTAATGCATCACACTTTGAAGTGTAAGATTCATTGATTGCCTTATGCTGGATTCCATACTGTTGACATTTAGACTCCAGTTTGGCTTTAAACTTGTAATATGGAACTGAAACGAAGTTCTGATTGTTCTTTCTTCCGTGATTGATTCCGGTTTTAGCACCTTCAAAATCTCCTATGATCACAGTTCCAATATCGTTCTGAATACAGTGTTTCACGATTAAGTTCACAGATTGGTTTAGGAACTCATTGATAACATTGTATCGTTTGTTGGATAACTGGACCTCTCTAGTAGTACAATGTTTGTATCCTTGCAGGTCTTTCTGGCTTTGAATCTTGGCTTTCTCTTTGTTGAACCATCGGTTATAAGATTTGATATACTTACCACTGATAATAGTGGCAGTCCCATGTCCAACTAATGTAGCAAAATTGTCTAAACCTAGATCAATGCCCAATACTCTGTCAGGATTTAACTCTAACTGTTTAGGTGTTTCTTCGTAGATATACTTGATTCTGAAAAACTTTCCTTGCCATGCAGGCAAGATATGCACTTCTTGAATCTTATGTTTTATCTTACGAATAGGTTCAGGGATTGTGAAAGATAACTTGTTTTCCTTTCCATGTAATCTGGATGTACCTAACTCTATCCTGTTTCCTTTGATGGAGAATCCATTTTTAGGGTAGGCAACCATGAAATATCCATCTTTCTTCAAATATCTTGGAAGACTTGGCGGATCTACTTTTCCTTTATCTGATAACTTCTTTAATGAGTAATACGATCTCATATTACGTTCAACAAACTTCAAAGTTTGCTGAGCAGAAGCAGACTGCATGAACTTGTAATTCTCATTCTCTTTACAGATATGATAGTTTTCAGGATACTTCAGGAAGGCATTATTCAAGAACAGATGTTGTCTTGTTTGGTACAATCCAAAGTTATACAGGTTCTTAGATGCTCTGCACAGACTTGCAAGTATTTCATACTCCCTTTTATCAGGATGTAATACACAAGTCAGTGAAAGCATACAGTATTATTTATGTATTCACAACTATTTATAACTATTGCAGCATTCATCTCCTCCCTGTCGTTACACTCCGAGGAAGGGGTCTTCTGCTGCATTGCAGTTAAATAAAGCTGTCAATAGACATAATTTTTTCTGGTTTTTTAGAGAAAGATACAATTTTTATTGTTTTATCATTTGTAAAACACATATCACAATTCTTTTGATATGTTACTTGAATTAATGATTTATCTAAAAATATTATTTCATCAATTAACGGCAGACAAATTTCAGTTTCTTGAGAAGTAATCACAGGGAAATTATATCGTTTGGAAAAATATTTTGTCTCTTTTCCATTTGACTCTCTTTTTTGGATGAAATCAACATGTTTTTGCAACCTATCAAAAATTAACTTATTCTGAAATTTTTTCGCATTATTCATTCTTTGAGAAATTATATTCAAAAAGTTAGGATCCATCTCATAACCCCACGAATTCCTTCCGCTACACATAGCAGCAAGAGAAGTAGTTCCTGTTCCTAAGAATGGATCTAATATATTATCTCCCATTATCGAGAACATATTTATCAGACGGTAAGCAAGTTCAAATGGGAATGCAGCAGAACGCCTTCGAGTGTCAGGATCTAATAAGTCTTGGGATATTCCTTTTAGATCAAACCATATATCAGAAAACCAATTATTCCGCTCCTCCCAAAAAAAAGCACTTTCTCGACGTCTGTCAGCTTCAATTGTGGCAAATTTTCGATTATTCCCTTTTCTAAATATCAAAATATATTCATGCTCAAGTGTTACATAGGCACAAGGGGGAAGCATACCAGAGCCCATAAATTTATTGGGTTTATTTGATTGTTTTCTCCATATAATGCAGGGTAATGTAGAATAACCCTTGTTTATGAAAAAATCAACAATTTTTATATGATTTGGATATAACTCAAAAATATCACCAATTTTTCTTGTTGCATCGCCAATATTTATACATATTATCCCACCGTCAACTACAACACGATCTAATTCCTCCCATATTTCATTTAAAACTCTATGCATCAATTCAAATGCTTTTTTTCCCTCATAATTTTTGAGAGAGATGTCAATATCAGAATTCAGATTCGAAAATAATTCATCCCACATCTCTATCATAGGGTAAGGAGGTGATGTTACTACTAAATGTATTGATTTGGAAGGGATATCTTCCAACTTACTTGAATTATTGAAGTGAAAATTGTGATAAGACTCCATTTTTTCAACCCAAATCATATATCCTATAATAATTACCTTTCAAAG
>MWEH01000166.1 GCA_002070965.1 Firmicutes bacterium ADurb.Bin080
ATGTTTATTTGGAAATTGTATCTAAGGAACGAAAAATTGTATATCTAGTATTATCAACAAATAAACAAAATACGATATTTTTTTTAACAACAAAAAAGCCCCAAAAGAATGAGATTCAATCAAATTTTTCCCAACTTTTAAGAAAACATATTATCGGAAGTATAATAAAATCCTTCGAACTATCATCCAATGATAGAGTATTAACAATTCAAACAATTCAAAACAATGAGCTATACGAAGAAAGAATCATAAACATAATATTTGAAATGTCTGCACAAAAATCGAACATTATATTATTGGATTCGAATAATATTATACTTGGGGCTAATGAGAGTTTCTTTACCGAGAAACGATGCATTTTTTCGGGACATGAATATATATACCCTAAAATTTTGCTTCGCCCAAACATAGAATCGGTAGGCGCCACCTTCGGAAAAGCAACAATGGCCGAATATGAATATCTGATAAACGAAAAGGGGAAAGAATCAACCACTGAGTTTTTCAATAATTTTCTTTACGGAAGGAATAAAACCTATTACCCTTGTGTAATCTTTAAAGGGGATTCCGTTTTGGGTTATTTTTTATATCCGTACGAAAGTATAATTAACAAAAACGATAGTATCAGAATTGTTAATTGTTCTACTTTAAACGAATCGATAGAACTATTTTCTGAAAATATCGAGCAATATAATCATTTTGTCAATAATTTTCGACATGAAAGGATATTTGTCGAAAAAACACTAAAATCATATTTCATCCGTCTTTCCACTATAAATGAGAACTTAATGAAAACCAATATATTAAATGATTTACTCAATGAAGCGGAATTATTAAAGTGCAATCTCCATCTAGTAATGAAAGACAGCCATTATATTGATTGCTGGGATTTTTATAAAAATAAATCAGCTAGGATTACTATTAATCCTCTAATATCTCCTTCAAAAAACCTCGAAGAAAAATATAAGAAATATTACAAACTAAAATCTACAATCAATTACTCCATTAATGCGAAAGATATGATAGAGCATTCTATATCACATTTAGAGTCCATAAAATTTGCCCTTACTCTTTCAGATGAACAAACTGACATATCAGCAATTGTCAAAGAATTATCTGACCATTTTAATTACAAAATTAAGGAAAAACTTAAACTAAACAGCACAAAAAAATCAATTGATAATTATATTCAGTTCTATCAAGATGGGTTTAAAGTATTAATTGGTAAAAATAATTTACAAAATGATAATATTACTTTTAGAGTAGCGAATAAACAAGATATGTGGCTACATGTAAGCGGAGCAACTGGTTCGCACACTATTATTAAGAGTAATGGGAAAAACATACCTTCATCTATAGTATGCTCTGTAGCATCTTATTCGGCATATTACTCCTCTCAAAGAAATAATACTAAAGTAATGGTTGATTTCACAAATGTAAAAAACATAAAAAAGGGTAAAAATCCTGGGAGTGTTATAATAAAGGACAAAGACACGATTGTAGTATCACCTGTTTCTCCGAAAATTAATTGATCATATTAACCTTCTCATCAATAGAGCGTCTTCACCATTCTTATAATAATTTTTTCTTCTGCCCTCTATAATAAACCCGTTTTTTTGATATAACCTTAAAGCAGGCTCATTTAAACAAGATACTTCTAGAATCATTGACTTAATACTCAAACTTCTTGATCGCTCGACTATTTCGTTAATCATCAGGCTTGCAAAACCAGCCCCCTTATATTCACTTTTTACTGCGATTCGCAATATTTCTACAGTGTCATCTATTATTCTCGAAAATACGTACCCGATAATCGTATCATCTCTTCTGTCCTTAATTATTATATTTGTAGGGTTACAAAGGTGAATTTCCTCAGCTATCATTTTTTCCGACCATGGTTCGTGAAAACTTGTTTGCTCAATAATAAATACCCTTTTTATATCTTCTCTTGTTGGCAAGGTGATTAAATAATGATCTTTGTTTCTATCTTCTCTTTCCGCTGAAGACTCTCTCAAGTAAAAAGGCAACGCTCTGGTAAGAAAGGGGCCAGTCTCTGCTTTTTCGATAAAAGCATTTAGTTTTGTTTCTGGGGAAACTTCGGTAGCCGGTATAATGTCATATAAACCCTCAAAATTATTTAGATCATTTTTTGTTAAAATCCTGTATTTATAGTCGTTTTCAGAAGTCTTAATAAGTGAGTAATAGTTTCCATTTAAACAATCCATAACAGAAATGACGTTACTCTTCCGGTCAAATAGAGCTATTTCTAAAGAATTCAACGAGATTATTGAAGCATTTAATGACTTAGAGAGAGCATTTGCTGTTGATATACCAATTCTTATCCCAGTAAAAGAGCCGGGGCCAATAACAACACCTATTTTAGAAATGCTACTTATGTTGATTTTTGAAGAATAGAGGAAATCCTCAATTTTTTGAAGAATTGTACTTGCATGTTTCTTTTCTATCTCTTGGCCAATATAGTAATGAGCACCATTCTCTGTTTGAGCCCCAAGAATTATACTCTTTCCAGTCGTATCAATAAATAGCATACTACTATTCATAATCGATCCAAATCCTTCTCGAAAAATCGTTATTTATTTCAAAAGAAACATATATCAATCGTTTGTGTTTACAAGTATTTTTTTTGTTCCATTCAATTACTATTATGGAATTGCAATCAAATATTTCATCGATTCCAGTATTTTCTAGCTCATCCTCGGATTCAATTCTATACATATCAATGTGAATAAGTAAAGAATCGGTTCCTTCATACTCTCTTAATATATTAAATGTGGGGCTAATTATTTCCTTCGAAACGCCTAATGCTTTTGCAATTCCTTTTGTAAAAGTTGTTTTGCCCGAGCCCAAATTACCAGACAAAAGAACCACATCTCCATTTAGCAGTTCTCGGCCTAATTCCTGCCCAATCAAGAAGGTATCGTACGATGAATATGACAAATGAAATCCGGCCATTTTCATAGATGCAAAAGTTTAGACACCCTTTTATAAAGTAAAAAAGTAATTAATGCAGTAGAAATTGATTTTATTAAATTGAACGCTAACCCATATTGGAAAGAAAATTCAACTCTTAAATCCATCAACATCGGTAAATATAGTTTTGCATACATTGGGACGATTATAAAATAATTACTTAACGAAGATATCAGTGCATTTGAAAGAACGCCAATTAATAACCCAATAATAGCACCCTTAATATTCTTATTATATTTATAAAAAAAGGCTGCAGGAAGTACAAAAGAAGCCGAAACGATGAAATTACTTAACTCTCCAATAAGGCCAGTGGTGGATGTTATCAGTTTAATTGAACACTTAATAAACTCTATAATAAGAGCCGCTATCGGACCCAGTGCGAAACCGCCCAATAGACTGGGGATAGATGAAAAGTCCATATCTAGGACATTATAAGGAAAGATAGGGAAAATCGGGAATCTCGCAAAGAGGTATAATACAACTGATAAAGCTGTTAAAATAGCAACTTTTGTAACATAAGCTGTCGCGATTTTTCCCTTACTTTTTGTCTTTACACAGTTAACTCTATTTCTATTAGACGAAACATCTTCTCCTAATTTGTATTCCGCTCCAACATTATTGTCTATAATACTATTATGCAATCCTTGGCTTTCATTCTCCTCTATCTTTTCTGGGTGAGGAATGCTTGGGTTTTCTGAAGGATCGAAAGGTTTGTTATCCATAATGCTCCCTACTTCCAAAGTTTTTCAAGACAATAGTAGTCTCTTGTTTCAGAGTTAAATATATGCACAATAATATCGATATAATCTAATACAACCCATCTTCCATCAGAATATCCTTCTTTTCGTGCAACCGTTATTCCTTTTTCTTCAAGTTTACTTTCGGTATGATCCGCCAAAGCTCTTACATGCATAAGATTCTTTCCTGTCGCAATAATAAAATAATCTGCGATAGATGATTTTTTACTAATATCGATAGAAAGAATATCCCCAGCGTTTTTTTCTTCAAGTAAATCTTCAATTATTTTTTTTGTTTCTTGTGTATCCATTTTTCCTTCCTTAATCTTTGCAGTTATTGTACCATAAGATAGTTTCAAGGGTCAATTTATCCATGTCCAAAGACCTATTTTTTGTATAATTATATCCATTCGTTAATACAGTTAAAAAACCTTGATGTAAGTCTCTATCAGCAAGATCTCTACACGTTGAGACATTACTATACTGCCTTCGAGATTCTAATTTATCTGCTAAAAATACAATTTTAGAGAGATCACTCATATTGGGGGCCCCAGTTGTATGATATTTTATTGAATTCAGTATCTCATCGTCCATTATCCCAAAATAGTTTTTGGCCTTTTTTGCACTTTCATATTGATGAACTATTTGAGGTAGAATATTAGGATACAATGAGGCATCATAATTGTCTTCCTTCGCACAATCATGCAATAACCCTGAGAGAAACGCCTTTTCATAATTTATATTATTCTTTGAAGCTAACCTTACAGCGTATACAGCGGTCTCGGCAGAATGAAGAAATAATCGTTCGCTTATGCTATCCTTAAGTTTTTTAACTATATAATCAAAGCATTTATAAAGGCCTTTATCTTCTATATACTTTGATATTTTCTCATGCAAAAATAATTCTTTTCGACTAATTCCAGTCATAATCATTGCGCGAATCTCTGAACTTGATATATCTTCCAAATCATTATCAAAAGTATAAATATTACATCCATAAGAATTTTTAATTTTTTGAGCAGTTTCTAAGATATCTGGGTATCCTTTTCTAGAAAACACAGCTAGGTTGGTTTGCTTTAAGATTATTTCTGGGTTTTTCCACTCGTGAAAATTAGCTAGACTATCTCCCCCAACAATTAGTGCATATGGTCTTCCATATTTTTTTGTTAATTCTTCTATCACCAAATATGTGTAACTGTTATTTAGCCCTAACCGCTCCTCAACATTGTCTATAATCGCCCAAGAATAATCCATTATTCCCAAATTTATCATTTCAAGTCTATTATCAAAGCTTTCGTAAAGCTTTGATTTGTGTGGGGGATTAAAGGAGGGAACAATTATTACTTTATCCAGACCCAATTGCTTATAAGCATTCTGGATAATTTTTATATGTTCCAAGTGCATTGGGTCAAAAGACCCACCAAAAATACCGTATTTCATTTCTATTCTATATACTCAAATTCAATATCCATTATTACAATTGAATCTCCATTTTTAAGTCCTTTTTCTAATAAGCTTTGCATTATCCCCTTGTCTCTCAATACCTTTTGAAACCATCTAAAACTCTCTGGGTCTGAAACAACTACTCCTCTTACAAGATCCTCAATAAAACCTCCATAAACATAATAACTATGATCTCTCTTTTCAATTTTTATTTCTGATTTATTTTCATCTTCATAAACGAACGGGGAAAACCTCAACTTCTCTTGTTTTGGAATTGTTTTTAATTTTGCGGTCAAAATATTTAAAAGATTGTCTATTCCTTCAGTCGTAGCACACGAAACAGGAATAATACCAATATTAAACTCCTTATTTAACCTTAGAATTTCCTCTTTATAGTCCTGAGATAAATCAATCTTATTACCAACAACTATTTCAGGAAGAGATGCCAGGATCCCTGAATAATTATTTAATTCGTTTCTTATGATTCTATAGTCTTGTTCTGGAGCTCTTCCCTCACTACCGCTAATGTCTAAAATATGCAACAAAAGGCGGACTCTTTCGGTATGGCGTAAAAATGAGTGTCCTAATCCTGCCCCCTCCGAAGCACCTTCTATTAATCCGGGTATATCAGCAATAGTAAAAGAATAGCCGTTATGAGTTACAACTCCTAAGTTAGGAGATAGGGTAGTAAAATGATAATTTGCGATTTTGGGTTTTGCTGCGGATACTACGGATAGAAAGGTTGATTTACCTACATTTGGAAACCCAATTAAACCCACATCTGCTATTACCTTCAATTCAAGGCTGATCTTCCTTTCTTTAGTTAACTCTCCTGTCTCCGAAAAGGCAGGGCTTCTTCTAACAGAATTTGCAAATCTCGCATTCCCTCTTCCACCTCTTCCACCTTTTAAGAGCACAAATCTGTCACCACTTGAAACCATGTCATCAATAATATTATTTGTTTCAGCATCTTTTATTAATGTTCCACAAGGGACTTTTATTATTAAATCCTTTCCACTGCGGCCAGAGCGATTCTCAGCTTCTCCGGGTTGTCCATCTTCCGCATGAAACTTCTGTGTATATCTAAATGATATGAGTGTATTCAGTGAAGAATCAGCCTCAAAAATTATATCTCCTCCTTTGCCACCATCTCCACCATCAGGGCCTCCTTTGGGGATAAATTTTTCTCTCCTCCAAGACACTACCCCATTTCCTCCATTCCCTGCTTTACAATGAATAATTGCTGTATCTAGAAACATGCTGAAATACTCCTCATGAAAATTAAAAATAATATTAGTTTATTTTGTTTTTGATTTATTATAGAAACACTCCTGTGATAATAAGCATTTATCACATTTTGGTTTCTGCGATTTACATATGTATCTGCCATGAAAAACTAAGAAATTATGCAATTTATTCCAATTGTCCCTTTCGAATAATTCCTTTAAATCCTTCTCAACTCTATTCGGTGTGCTACCTTTTGAAAGTCCTATTCTATTTGCAACCCTAAAAACATGCGTATCAACAGGAATAGCTGGAATCCCGTATCCCACAGATAGTATAACTGAAGCAGTTTTTCTTCCAACACCTGGAAGAGCCAATAATTCCTCCATAGAATTAGGTACAGTATCTGAATATTTCTCGTGAATAATTCTTGATGCATCAATGATATTCTTCCCCTTATTTGAATAAAAACCACAGCTAAAAATCATTGGGGCCAAGTCATCGTTATTTAAATAGGCAAAATCCGAAGGTTTATTGTAGGACTGGAAAAGCTTCTCTGTAATAATATTTACCCTTCTATCGGTACATTGCGCGCTTAAAATAACTGCTACAAGTAGTTCAAAAATTGATTTAAAGTTTAATTCACAACTTGCATGTGGATGCATTTGCTGGAGAAGATTAAATATTTTCTTTGTATTTTCTATTTTCAATCTTTTATATTCCTAAATTAATGTTTATTTGAGTAGAAAATTCCGACCAAGGAAATACTTCTGTTGGAGGAAATACCTTGAACCTCATCAGGTCTTTGCTTATAGGGTGTGGAAAACTTAGCTCTGTTGCCCACAAAGCAAGGTCATCATGTCCAATCGCTTTTCCATATTTCTGGTCCCCCCATATTGGGCAACCAATATTTGCCAGTTGTACTCTTGCTTGGTGAGATCTTCCAGTTATTAGGTGGATCTCAAGTAACGATAAGTCATCTTTAGTTGCAATTACTTTATACTCAAGTTCAGCCATTTTAGCTCCTTCTGTTGCAATGGGGACACAATACACTTCATTTTTATTTGTATCCTTACTTAAAGCATTTTTTAAAGTAGCCTTGTTTCTTTTGGGAATTCCCTCACAAACTGCAAAATATTTTTTTTCAATCTCTCTCTCTTTAAGATTTTTAGCAAGTCTAGCGGCCGCTTTACTTGATTTGGCATACATCATTACCCCGCCGGTAGGTTGGTCAAGCCTATGAACCAGGCCAAGATAAGCATCTCCTGGCTTATTGTATTTTTCAATCAGATACTTCTTCATCAGGTCCAATAAATTTGGCGAGTTCGAAATGTCCGGACAACATGCAAGACCTTGAGGTTTGACCACAACTAGCAGATGGTTATCCTCGTATAAATTAATTATTTTTTTGTAGTCAATATTAATCATTTAAACACCATAAAAGCGCTTGCTCCGCAAGGTAGCACGACCTCTTTCTCCTTAGTTTGAATTCCTATTTCATAAGCCTCACAATCGTGAGGTATATCCTTATATATTTTATCCAATATTACCTTCATAGAAGTTGGTTGTAAACCAGTTGTATAGCTATTAACTAAAAAAAACAAGGGTTTTTCTGATAATAATTTTTTGGTTTTTTGAACTAACTCATAGATTTGATCCGTTATTTTCCAGGTTTCACCTTTTGGGCCTCTTCCAAAGCTGGGAGGGTCCATAATTATAGCATCGTATTTTTTTCCTCTATTTCCTTCTCTCTCCACAAATTTTATACAATCATCCACTATAAATCTAACTTTATTCAATCCTAGCCCACTTAAGTTGAGGTTTCTTTTCGCTCTTTCGCACATGGATTTTGCCGCATCAACGTGGCAAACAGATGCCCCAGCAAGAAGACAGGCAGCAGTTGCGCCTCCGGTATAGGCAAATAAATTCAAAACTGAAGGGTTATTTGATTGAGAATTTTTAATAGTATCGATTATCCTGGCCCAATTGTACGCTTGTTCCGGGAATATTCCTGTATGTTTAAATCCCATAAGTTTTAACGAGAATGTGAGTTCTCTCCAATGAACAAAAAATTCTTCAGGAATCTGGTTGTTTGAAGTCCAAAGTCCCCCTCCATCATTATTTCGAGAATAAAAAGCATCACATTCTCTTTCAAAATCAAAGCTTGGGTCTGCTTTCCATATTACCTGCGGATCTGGACGTAAAAACTTATATTTTTGGGAATACATTTCAAGCTTATACCCATCACCAGTCCTTATTATTTCGTAGTCATTCCACTCATTATTTATCCTAATCATTATTTACCTACACTATGTTAATATGCAGATTGATTTCATCTATCATCGCAGTATAATCCGTTGCGGCGTCAATAGAAGATAGTATTGTTAAAAACTTCTTGCTTTCAATGAAATCTTCTTGTTTAGCAAGAGCACGTACAAGCCTTAGAAGATTTATCGTCAGCCATTGCTTAATAGTGTTTCTCTCAACTTTGATGTTTTCGTAGTTCAAGTCAGTAGCAAACTCAGCCTTTCTTATCTGTAATATTTTATTCATGATTGATACTTTCTTTTGAAGAAGTTGCTCTGCGTTATATTTTTGCATCAATAGTTGCATTTCATGATAATCCGTATTAATTTTATTTATTGAAAGAATGTACTTGCTATTAACGTAATCTAGCTTAAACGAAACACCGTACTCATTTAACGTATTTCTAATAATATTATTAGTTGTTTTTAAATTATTAATAGCCGATTCATATAAATATCCTTTCCAAAGCATATTAATAATAACATTTCTATCAATTCCGTTACTTCCTGCTAAGATATACTGAACAAATAAATCCTTGGATTTTCTTGTCTTCCATTTTATTTCCTGCCCGTCAATTAGGGTGTTAATATTTCCGAAGAAAATGACTTTTATCATATTTGAAGTCTTTTGCATACTTTGTTTTTCCACGATTGCTTCTTCAATTTGAGTTATATAATCTAATTCAATCTCTTTCGTTTTAGCGAAGGAAATAATTGGGGCAAAAATATCCTCAGAATAGTCAGCCACTATCATTTTCATGCCATAATTGTAAGAAGCTTTTAATAGATTTCTTACTAAGGAAGGTGCATCCTTTAAATCACCTTGAGTCAACATAATATTTGTGACTATACCCATCCCCATAAGCCATGCCGCTGATCTCGCTGTACTATTCTGTATACAATCAGTAGCTGCTTTATAAGCCCTCTTTCTGTCACCTAATTTAAAAGATGCATACGCAATAGCCAGAAGCATATCTATAACCAATCCATGCGAAGAAGACTGTGAGTTTTGAAGATAAATGTTTGCAAGATCTTTTGCGTATTGGGCCTCCCCGTGCGAGGCTTTATATAAACACCTTTGTGTAATAGTAAAATAATATGAAGGGTCACTATACTCAAGCTTGCTATAAGCTAAATCAAAAAATTTCCGTGCTTCTTCGTTGTTTCCATAATATTCTTCAGTCATGGCTTTTGTTGTATACAATACATGCGCATCCTTTCTAATAGGAATCGCTCTTTTTAGCCCTTCATTTACAAGTTCCACGGCTTCTTTAACTTCTCCAGAAAAATAATGCAGAGCAATAAAATAAGGAGGAATAACATAATATTCTAAATAATCCTTAATCTGTTTAGAAACATATATAGCCTTTCTGTAGTTTCCTTGCTGAAAATATGCTTTAGACAAATCCTCCATTACTTTGATATACCAAAATCCTTTTTCAGCATTAATGTCAGAGGTAAAATCTTCAAGTTCTTGAATGGTAAAATTAGTGTAAGTTGTAATACTCGGGAGCATTGACGCTAGAGCCAGTAAATGTCCTTTATTAGAAGAATAGTACTTATTATATAGTTTGATAAAATCCTCTTTAACAGTGTTGCCTTTTCCGTTTTTAATTAAACAATAGTATTCAAAAAGCTTGGCTGCCATAAAAGCATTAATGTCGTTATTCTCAAAATAATTTGCAAGAACATTCCCTTTAAAAATACTTTTTGAATCAATATTTCCGAGATAACATTGTGACATCTCCTTGTATAATTGAAAATATTTATAATCTGTTGTATCATCGTCAAAATCGAATCCCGGATGAGCTTTGATATATGCGGTTACTTTAATCAAAAGAAGATCATCTTGTAAAATTCTTTTTAAAGAATTATTAAATCCTTCTAAATCTTGCGCCTCATGAAAAAGTGTTAAGGACCCAAAAAAATGACCAGTATTGAATAAATGCTTCCCATATAATTTTTTCACTGACTTGTTATAACGACTATCATCTGAGATTATTGAGTCTCTATTTGGACGGAAATATTCCCTAAGTATCGGACTCATTCTGAAAAACTTTACATCCCTAGTTACAACAAACTCACCTCTTCTGCTTAATAGCTTAAGGATTTCAGCTCCTCCCGGATAAACGGTATCTAAAAAATCGATATCTACTGCATCAAGGTCACTTATATAGCAGAGAAACCTAATGTCTTCTTCATTTAATCCGGAAAGCGCTTCAGATGGGTCATTCTTATCAACTTGTTGAAGAATTGTATTGTCAACAAACATTGGGTATCTTGGTTCAAACTTATTCCATTCAAATGGGAGAAATTCAGTAGAAGAAAAAAGAATTTTAAGGTTATTCGGAGCATGATTAATTATGTTCACAAAATCAGAATAGTCAAAATCTCTTGGCATATGTTCCATTCTTTCAAATACAATTAAAACATCTCCTTTCATTTTCCCTATGTAATCCAAAAGAGAGAGGATAATTACATCAGTATCCGCATATTGCGAATTACAAAAAAGAAGTTGTTTAAGCTTCAATTGAAGATCCGGATCTTGTTTAAGAATTTTGTCAATAAACGTATGACAATAAAGGCTTAAATCATCAGTAATTGGATTAAACCAAAATGTATTTGCATATCTATTACTTAATTCGGTAATAAATTCGCTCTTTTGGGATCCTATTGGGGCTAGCAAAAATACGGCAGGATTATCACTAGCCATTATTTCGTTTAAAACTGAATTTGTGTTATTATCTAGTTTCATATCACCCTCATCAAAAATGTATGTAAACTAATTGTAAATTAAAAGTAAAAAAAAGTCAACAGGTACCGATTAGAATGCTTGTTTTAAATAAGCGTTATTATATACATTTAACTGAAACTAATAACAAAAACCTTTACTACAAAGACATAGAATTTTTCTTGCTCCATTAAACTCTATGATGTATAATCAAAATACGCGAAAGTAGTTCAACGGTAGAGCCCTGCCTTCCCAAGGCAGTTGTTGCGGGTTCAAATCCCGTCTTTCGCTCCAAAAAAACACCGAATTCTTCGGTGTTTTTATCTTATTCCCCCTCCGCCGCCACCAAAGCCGCCGCCGCCACCGGAAAAACCTCCCCCACCAAAACCTCTCCCCCCAAATCCAGATTTCCCTGAATTCATTTTTTCAAATACTCTTATTGCTTGATTAGTATTAGATAATGATCTAACCAAACTTGATCCCAAATCTACTCCCTTGGCATTAGATAGAATATAAAAAGACATCAATAAGTTTCTTGTGCCTAAGTTAATATTATTTTCACTATTTTCGATTAATTTTACTGGCAATGCCTTTAAAACTTCTTTTGATAATCCCATCATTGTTGCATATACCATATACTCCTCCCAAAGGATTAATTTGGGGATTTCATGTTCCTCAAGATTAGAAAAGTCTTTCATATAATTATACAATCCATTGGCTTGGGCTAAGACTAATTCTCCCTTATCAGTTAATTTCTTTTTCTTTGGGATTCCTATTATTAATGCAATTCCAGCAATTATTAATCCAAGATATAAAGGCCAAATATAACTAAAAAAGCCAAACAATAATATTATTCCACCTGATGATAATATCGGGCCAAATCCAGCTATTTTTATAAAAATCGATTGTTTTTTGTCTATATATTCCCCATTGTTTAGTTTTTGCTTCGATTGAACCAATATTTTTTTTATTTCACTCGAGAACTTTTCGCTATTTGTTCTCGCAAATCGGTCAAAATCCTCCATGGAAAACCCGCTGGGTTTGGTTTGTGAAATTAATTCTAATAAGTTTAACAATGTAGCTTCGTGAGGCAATAACTCGGCTCGCTGTGTTGAGGAAACACTTGCCATTTTAAAAATATATTTTTCCCCTGAAACAATCTCTATTTCAATTATTTGTCTTCTAACAAAGTCTAAAATAGTAGAACTAATGAGTCTCCCAGAAAAAAATGGTTTTTCCGCGCCCCCTGAATAATAATAAAAGAGATGTCCATATTCGGCAGGTGAAAAACCTTGTGGTATCTCTCTAAAATATGGGATGGAGATCTTGTTTTTACGGTATTTTATCCGTGAATAAATAACTAAAAAAATCGAAATTATAGTAATAATAATCCCTGATACCCAACTAATTGTAAAAATTACTTGTTGTTTTTTTAAACTCTCTTCCCACTCTTCTGCCCACGCCAATTCTTGCTCCTCGATAAAGACTCTTTTTTCAACATTTTCCGTGACTGGTAGAGATTCAAATATAGTATCTGTCCATATTGCTCTAATCTCAGTGTATGATTCTGGGTTGATGTTTTCAGCAAAAAACTGTATATCATTTCCTAATATTTTTGAGTATGCAGAAATATTCTCACTGTGCATCCAAAATTTTATACTATTGGGATCGATTCCATTCGGAAAAGAAATATTTAAATTATAGTTCTCAATAAAAAGTGAAAAATTTGCTCCAATGTGGTTCCAATATAATTCATCACAATCAAGAAATCTTAATACCATTCCATCCATAGTATATCGAAAAGTATATGATCTCCGGCCAGAATAATATTTTTCCATTATTAAACCAATTTCAAGCTTTCCTGGAATACTGCTATCAATGTAACTTCCAGAATTCTCAGATAAAAAGCTGGAATAATTCCCATCTCCTAAGTAAAGAAGCTGTTCGCCAGAAGAATTATCAACTACTGAAAATTCTGTAATTATTAAGTTTATAGAAGGATATTCTGGATTTATTAAGTCTATTATTTTATATAAATTTCTTTTAGCTTCTTCTGAATTTCCATTTATTACCCAAGTTTCATTAACCTGAAGTTTTCCATCTTGCATCAAAATTGCATTACTATCAAGTGATTCTATAAATACATCTCCTTTTTCGCTAAACATACCTCCTTGGCAAGAACATAAAGTTAAGGTTACGATAAATATAATAAACACAAAAAAGGATAATGATACATTATTTATTTTATTATCTTTTATCTTATTGAGCATGGATATACCACAACTTTTTCTTCCAAGAATACTTTGGGAGAATAATCATATTATAAATACTGATGGGTGTTGATTGTATAAATATAATAAATTCTATACTAAAACACTACTTTAGGAGCACTTTTCTCTTCTTCAGAAATTGTGAAATATGGCTTTTCCGAAAATTTAAATATCTTAGCAACAATCATTGCTGGAAAAGATTTAATTTTCTGATTGTACAACATGCATGAATCATTATAGAACTGTCTTGAAAACGCAATTTTTGATTCAATATCAGAGAGTTCTTGCTGAAGAGATAGAAAATTAGTATTAGCTTTCAGCTCTGGATACCTTTCAGCTACAACCAATAATCTTGAAATCGCCCCCGATAGTTCATTATTAGCATCTAAGGATTCCTGTAAATTCCCTGCGCTTCCAACCGAAGCCCTGGCTTTAGTAACATCATTTAATACTTTGTCCTCGTGTTTAGCGTAACCCTTTACAGTTTCGACTAGATTAGGTACTAAATCAAATCTTTTCTTTAACAATATGTCAATTTGAGACCATGAATTATCCGTAATCTCTCTTTGTTTCACGAGTTTATTATAGGTGTAAATAGTATAAATCAAACACATATCTTTTCCCTCCGTTTCTTTTATTATATATTCTTTTAAACGGCCCGTAAAGAATCTTCCGTATTAAGAATGCATAAGAATTATTTTTAATATTTAGTCTCATGATTTT
Organism: Firmicutes bacterium ADurb.Bin080; assembly: GCA_002070965.1. Lineage (GTDB taxonomy): Bacteria > Bacillota > Clostridia > Christensenellales > DTU072 > MWEH01. The sequence continues at coordinate 14,423 of MWEH01000166.1, forward strand.
TACAAATATTCCTTGAAAACACTCCTTCTGTAATTTAAATAATAGACATGATTTTTTTCTTATGATATACTACACAAGTACGAAATGGCACCATAGCCAAGTGGTAAGGCAGAGGTCTGCAAAACCTTTATCCCCAGTTCAAATCTGGGTGGTGCCTCCATTTATTTGCCGTTATGGCGGAATAGGCAGACGCAAGGGACTTAAAATCCCTCGATGGCAACATCATGTCGGTTCAAGTCCGACTAACGGCACCAAAAAACCACTGAAAACTCAGTGGTTTTTTCTTTTTTATATAAATATTCTCACTCTAATGTTTTTTTATGCTTAATAATACTAAAAGTAATCCTATTGAAAATGCTACTGATACTGCAGAAGATATAATTAAGCTCTCAAGATTTAAACCCCCAAGTTTTCTTGATTCAATTGCTTTATTGCTATCGAAATCAAAACTATAACCCTTATAATATAAATTTTCACCATCAAATGATAGCTTTCCAAATGTAGGATTGGATAATGTAGGATTATGAATTTTCTCTCCAAATTCCAAAGGTATTTCTTCATTATCAATATAATTATAGAACTTATCTCCTAGTGTACCTAAAGTAACATATAACACACCTGGCCCATCAACTAATTCTTTACCCTGATTTACATTATCAAGAATGTTCCCTTCTCCATCAAGATAATAACTTTCAGAATACGTATGGTCGTGTCCTTGGAATACAATCGAAACATTATTCTCATAAAATACAGAAGGCAGCACGTTTCTAATATTTACAACATCTGCATCCATACCATGTGAGCCAGCTGAATACGGGCCTTTGTGCATTATTACTACTTTCTTTTTCTCCGTACTCTGTAAATCTTGGACCATCCAATTATACTGTTCGCCATTTAATGAAGCAACAGATGGATCGTTTGTGTTTAAAACAGTAAAATGAACTCCACTATAGTCAAAACTATAGTACATTCCAAGTTTATTTTGGTTATAAGTTGGGCCATAATTGTAATGCCAAGCTCCATAATTATACTCGGTATCCCATATAAGCTGCGATGTTGGAGTAACATCTAAATAATCAGAAGGTACTTTTGCGACAGGTCCTTCGTAAACATGTTCTTCATGGTTTCCAAGGGCATATATACTTGTTGTATTCGCCCAAAAGTCTCCCATATTATTTAAAAGATAATCCCAATGTTTATTGTTCTTGGAATTATCAACGCTATCCCCACAGTTGATAACAAACGGATATCCTAAGGGGAAAATATCATCAATATTCTCTACAACGCTTCTTGCCTTCGAATAAGTTCCTTGTGAATATCCCTGTAAGTCTGAAATTAATAATACATCAAATTTAAAATTGTCCTCTTCGGGGGCAGTAGAAAATGTGTAAACTGGTGACCAAAGATTCTTGTTTTTATCACCCACCCTGTAAGAATATATTTTACCTGGTTCTAACCCAGCAACACTAACTGTGTGTCTTCCCACCTCAATATCCATCATCGTTGCAAATATCCCTGCATCTATGCTAGGGGAGGTTGATGCAAAATGTTGAAATTGACCGTTCTTCTCAAATCTAGATATTTGATTGAATTCTTCAGGTGATATATTTCCCTCAACATACTGAATATTTGTTCCAGTAATCCTGCGATCCGTGAACCAAGTAAAATTTTTGGTACTAGTTGGGTAATCTCCATAATTAACTGTAAGCATACTAGGTAACATACCATTTTCGATGGACGGAATGACTTCAGTCTCGCCCGATACAAAACTAATAGCTTCTCCAGGAATTATTGAATGAATTGTCCAATCCGAAAAATTACCATCTGGATAATCATCTGAACTAAACGAAAGAATAATTGAATATGCTATTTCACCAACGCCAGTAAATATGCTCTCTGTTACATAACCTCCTATTAGATTATTTACAGTATCGTAAGCATTCTCTTCAAATTGAATATTTGTTATTAATTCTGGGATTGATTCTGACAACAATCCTAACTTTGGTACTATTGCGGTTAAGTAACCATATAAATCGAATTGGGCAATGTCAAACTCTGTTCTTTTTGAAGTGGTCATTAAGTAAATAGTTGATAGTAAGTCTTCGAGACCAGTTTTTTCTGACTCATTGAGTCCTATGGACAAATCTATTGGTTCGGACAAAATCGGCATAATTAAACCAAGTAACCCTTCGTTTTCATCAAGCAATATATCCAACAATTGTCTTACTAAATCCCCATTCTTAAGGGATTCGATGGCTTTTTCATACTCTGAATAGGGTTGACCTAAATATTCTGAATAGGGTTCATTGCCTATTTGATGTCCAGTATAAGCAAACATAATAGCGTTAAAAAAGCTTATTTCGGTATTACCAAGCTTAAGATTAATAATCTTATAGATTAGTTCTGTTGCTTTCCCAGATAATTTTGCGCCCAAAGCCGAATTAGCTATTCCTTCTTCTATATCGCTAAATTCTCCTTCAAGGTCATCTGGGAAAATATAATCGCTCAGAGCATTGACCTCAATATGCCTAATGATGTTATCTATTAGAGTAGATACAGGTAAGCCACTCAGAAACGTTCCAGCTCCGGAACCCTCCAGCAATCCCGCTATCATTTCCCCAGCTCCTGAAATAAAGTCCGGATTAATATATAAAAATCTTAAACTATCTACTATTGAATAAAAAAGTTTGTGTACCGCATAATCGCCACTTTCTAAGCATATGTACTCATTTCCTCTTTTTTCTATAAACTGTCTAAGATTATTAAAATCTAAATAATAAGACCATGGTTCATCTAGATTTGAGGCCTCATCTTCTGTTAACAGGAAACTTTCTTCAAACAAACGAGTAAAATCAGTTTCAACCATTTTGATGAGGAAGCTACTATAATTCTCGGCATACTTATTTCCAACATTTCCCCGTTCAATTCTTGCAATTCTAACCGCCCCTTCATATCCTGAAGAGGAACCTGTTTGAGTATCCGTTATTGGATTCCCTTCATATGAAACATGTGAGATGACATCGTGAGCATGCATATGTCCCGTAAAGGAATATCTAAATCCTAAATCCGCAAGAAAATCTGCTGCTTCTCTCCATTTGTATAAAGTAAAATCTTTCAGAATCGAATCCTGCATGGAAAAATGGGGTAAAACATTATGATGCATTACAGCTATTTTAAGATAATCTTCATTTTGAGGTAAAGACAGTATCCAATTTTTTGATTCATCGAAAATCTTCCCACCGGCTACATGCCCCCTTTGCTCGTCAGAAATCTCCTCATCAAGACAAAGAAAGCTTATTTCTTTTTCATTATCCACGGCATAGAATGATAATTCAGAGGGTAAATAGTCTTCATTTATTTCCTTATTCAGTTCTCTCTGATAAGAAAATTGTAGATTACTAGCATTATTACTAGATACATAATACTTTCCCGCAGCGGGAGTGAAGGATAATTTGTCAAATATAATTCTGTCTTGGTTTGCTTCATAATAAGCATCCAATTGCTCAGTAGAATAATCAGGCATACCCAAACCCGAGTATAAATAAGAAAAATCCATCCTATTAATACTTAGGTTTTTCCCAACAAGTTGTTCATAAAATTTATGCGAGACCGCATCAGGATTATGCAAATCATGGTTTCCCGGTGTGCAAAATATTTGAAAATCAGGATTATTTACTCTGATTAAGTTTTGTAATTCCCTAAGCATATTAGAAATTTCATAGTGAGACTGAATCTCCCCATCAAGAGTGATGTCGCCAGATACAACTAGATAGTCTAGATCTATAGTTTGATTCTGAAAGGAGGCGTTTCTTATATTCTCCAGAGTTTGTTCTACCATCATTTGATTTTCTACAAGTAATTTAGTAGCCCCTATTACTTCTCTATTAAACGAAGTTGAGTCCCCTGCATCACAATAATTCAATGGATAGAAATGTGGGTCTGTTAAATGTCCTATCATGATTAGATCTTCTCTTTCAAATTCATCTTCAGCCCCTGCAGAAAAACTTGCAACAGATGAAAAAGATATCAAGACAGAGCTTAATAGAATTAAAATCATGACTATAAATATTCTTTTTTTCATACAAACCCCACACAAAAAATAATTAATCAAGTACAAAACTTAAAAACAGATAAGATGTATAAGATTATATTATATACTATTAAATTATGTCAATCCAGATTAAAATAATAGGAAATAGACCTGACTTTTTTAGAATTTTATATTTCGATAAATTTTAAAGTAATTAAGAAACTTAATTCTTATTTTCAGTCCTTACAATAAATAAAAATATAAAAGCGATTATTATAAGTGCAGAGACAAAAACAAAACAGCCCATAACGATCCATACCCAAATATTTTCAATAAATGACGTTGGGGTACTTTCTTCTATCAAGAATATGTATAACTCTCCATTAGACATACTTGTAAAGACTCTAAAATAATTAATTCCCTCTTCTTTAACAAAAATCTGAGGACTGATTTCATCGTTCATCCCGATTACCAAAATATTTTTTTGATTATTCTCGCATGAAAAATTAATAATTAGTGGAACCTTTGGGTTGGACAATAACCCATTCACTCTCAACTCATATTCAACCTTATACACCGTATTATAAGAGTGGTTTTGAATAATGTTTTGAAATGAATCAATCGCTGGGTTGCTTAATATAGTTTTAGATATCTTTATAGAAAGAACAACACTATCCCCTTTAATGCAGTTCACAGTATTCTCGTTGAAATTTACACACGAGACTTCTCCCAGAAAAGCTCCTTCGTTTTCTAGCTCATATGTAAAAAATGCGCCTAAAATTGCCTCTTTGTATATAGCCCATTGATTAACAAATAAATTGTAATCAGAATTTCTCTCATCAACATTTTCTGAAGATAAAAATGTATAATAAACACGATCTATAGCAGCCTGTAAAGCATTCGTTTGATTTGCATTAATATAATCAGCATTTTCATTAATATCATATTGTGCTTCAACTAGATATTGATATATATTTAAATTTCCACCTATTGCTAAAGGTATGTTAAACCCTTCAGGGGATAATTGAGTATATTTTCCAATTAAGCCAAGTGTAATATTTCCAACATAATCTTCGGCAGCATAATAATAATACCCGGAATCAGATAGCTGAAAATCGATTGGCTCGCTTTCAGCAGGGGAAATGAAATCTTTAACAAAAGTATATCCTGTTTTCTCCAATATTTCTTCGAGAGTAATATTCTCTTGATAAGGATCGCGATTTGAATCATTCACATATTCGCTTAAATCGTCTAAAATATAAAAAATTTCGATTCTTTTTATCCCACTTGAAGCCGTAGGGTACCTCAAACCGATATAAATATCTGAGAAAGCTACCGAATAATGGGTAATATACCTGCTTTCCAAACTGTAATCTAGCCAATAATCTTCTGTCTCTATCAAAATTTTGGGCCCCGCCCAATCTATAACATTTACCCTTACAAAATATTCTGAAAAAGAATCATCCTCGTAAGTACATTTTGCGTAAAGATCCCCATTTGATTTAATTGTAACATACGCCTCTTTTTTTTGTGTTTCTAGGTTAAACGTTGGCAATACATATAAATCGGGTTGTGCTGAAGAGATGTCTTCAATATCGATATATGGGATATCCCCTTCTTCATACTCTTCTGAACCAATTATCCATTCCCAATCATCTTCAAAAGCAATGTATAATTTCTGCGCGTCCTGAGGCATGGTGACCTTGTATATCGCTCCTTGTACATTGTTAGAATACTCGCTTTCTCCAACATAATTAATAGATATACCTTCCCCTGATAGAGAGTCGGCATTCGCTTCCTCCAAAATGTTGGTATTAATAAATATTGCTAATATGCATAAAAACGAAAAAATGGTTATAGATGCAAATAGAAGTAAAATTTTCTTTATTATAATCTCCATCTACGTCTTTTCTCTTTTTCTCTAATCCTGGATAAAACTTCCGCTTTATTGTCGAGTTCTTTAGCTTCTTGAGTCCATTCGTAAGCTTTTCTTGCACCACTGGAAATAACCTTTCTCTTCTTCTTCGGTATCAGAACAAATAATAAGATAACTCCTATTACCACAAGAATAACCGAAGCAGCAACAATTATTATCCAGTAAGGGAAATCATTATTATAAAAGATTATCTCTCCCGAAGTATCGGCGTAAAAAGTCATATAGTCCCCCTCTCGGGTGAAGGTAATTGATTGATTAGATAAATTTCCTAGTCCTTTTACCTCAAGATTTTCGGAATTCAAATACTCTTCGGGAATTTTTACATAAAATTTTACTTTTTCTTCTAAAACAGTATTTAATCCATTCTCTTTAATAGAAATTGTTTGAACTGTAGCCTTTTGCCCTATTAAACTGGTCAAAAAGTTAGTTCTGTTTATCGTGTCATAAACATCCTTAAAAGAAACGGTTACATTGCTATTAAAACCTGCTGTAGAAGTAATATAAGAATCTGTTATTGGGTCCTTAACAACTTTATTCGTAATTTTTACATGGAGTAAATATACGGGAGGCCGTACCGAATAATTAGATGCATGTAATCCTTTTAGCGTCCAGGAGTCAATAATTACAGCGTGAGTCCCCACATTAATCAGATTCTCTTCTGTTCGTGCTTTCATCTCAAGGAAAACTTCATCACCTTGAAGTACCCCCCCAAGAGTACCAGTAACTCTAATATCACTTAGCCCATCAACCGCCTTATCATATGCTTCAATATTTTCAATACTAATTTGTCTTGGTAAAATTATAAAGGTTCCATTTCTAAAGCTTGGGTTATAATTAGGATCTATAACTTCCACCCTAATACTATGGGTCCCCGCCGTTGTTGGCATATCAGGATAGCCTGGAAAGGATACTCTTACAGTAACATTGGATGGAGTGACCAGTACATTGGGTATAAAAACAGATCCATATACTTGGGTCGATAAAGAAGTAAAATCAAATTCAAGACGTTGAACATTTGCTCGAGATATTTGATAACTAATCCAAGAACTGGTTTCGTTAATTTCATAATTTCTATGATTCATTTTTACGTAAGCCCTATATTCACCAATACTTACAGGTGGGCTAACCGACAAAGTCTGATTTAATGAAATGCTACTTCCATAAAAGTACTGTAGATTTTCTTCGATTTCATCAACATTTTGTATATCCCTCGGGACAAGAGAGGTTGTTTTCAATTTTGCTTTAGCATAAATAATAGAACCGTAGGTTGTTCTATATGAGTCAACTGGAACAGTGCCCAGATAAAATTGAACTTCCACAGGTTTTTTAATTATAGTAATATTGTAAACTATGCTTCCTTTATAATTAGTATCACTAATTGAAGCAGTAAACCTGTATGTTCCAACTTCAATTAAGTTATCTATTTCATTTTCAAATTCATCATTAGTGACATTTAAATTGGCTGGATTAGTAACAAATGTAGGACGTCTTAATTGTGACCCATATACAAAAACAGTATCATTTGCAGAAATAACTGCGTTAGTTTTTACAACTTGAATTGAAAGAGTTGATTCGAATATTTCATAATTAGCTGTATCAATTGGGACAAAAAGATATGATATGTTGTTATATGTACCTACAGGACCCAACATTACATCTGGATTTAGATATCTAAAATTACCTGCAACAGAAAGCCCGTTGTTGACATAGACCATACTACCGCCATTTAGAGAGCTCTTATTAAGTGCTTGGTTAAACTCTATCGGAGATGCTTGTGGCAAAATACTTTGAGAAAGAATTGCACTGGCTTTTGTGATTTGGAAAACTTCAAGTATGCTAAATCCCTCATAATTATCATCGAATATAGTGGCTATTATTCTGTAATTCCCTACTTCAATTGCGCTATTAACTTGTAATCCATCTCTATACACTGTGAACCTAGTGTTAATACCTAATGCCGGGTCAGTTCTAACAGTCGGTAGTTGTGGCATTCCATTGTAGACACAATTAGAACTAATAAAGTTTATATTTGCGGTCCTCTTGCTAATAATAATATCAATTGAAAAAGTAATCGGCTCGAAGTTATCATTTGATGGAATAAAACGTACTTGAACTGCTTGAGTTCCCCTTGGAGGAGTAGCATTGGGATCGACAAAAGAAAAAGTTCCATTAATCCTTGTTGCGGCGGAGTCATTGGTAACAACTTCTCCTCCCAAAAATCCTGCAGTCCCGAGTTTGACCCCATATTCCAAGGAATCAATAGTCGGAGGCACATTCAATTGGAGCCTTACCCTATTAATGACCAATAAGGTTTCAGAAGAGCCATAATAATTTCGATGGTTAATATTAAAAACTACACGATATCGTCCAACATTTGAGGGTTTTGATGTCAATGGTGCCGTTTGCCCGGAAACATAATATTGTGTAGAATAATCTTTGCCCGAAAGACTATTACTTATTTGTGGAATTATGGAATAATTCTCTCCATAAAAGTATGTATAAGACGCATTGAGAATAATATTAGCCTCTTTCTTCTGGATAATGTACTCAAATTTTTTATATGCGCTAAAATACTGGTCACGATTATCAATCGATATTTCCAACCAATATTCTCCTGCATCTCTTGGCGGTAGTGGCCCTAACGAAGTTATTCCATCTCTATCAATATAGTTATATAAAATCAGAGAATTTGTCGTTGCTACTTCTTGACTATATACGCCAAAACTAACGGTAGTAACTTGAGTTGTATCTCCAAAAACTCTTAAGTTATTCAATATCGAAAGATGGGATGATATATCATTTTTTAAAACTGAATATGAAAAAGTTTTTTCACCATAATAGTGTGTGTCATCAATTTCTATAGTAACTTGATAGTCACCTGGGAGTCTAATCTCATTTATATCGGTTCCATTCAACTTAATTTCCTTGATTAATATAGACTCGGAAGGAATTACCCTAGAAGTTCCACTAATTACTATTCCAAAATCAGAAATATCAGAGATATGACCATCGTAATGTTTTTCCCTTGAATTAATAACCATGTCAATGTCATTAAGTTTATTATATACCCTTACAGGGATTGTTAAGGTTGTGTCATTGTAATTGGCGCTTTTGAATCTAAAAGTGATTGCCAAAGGATTTTGATTATATGAAAGATATCCACCAGCTTGTTGTGCAGTAGCCATTATCGTCGAAAAGTCTATCCCTTGGTTGTCTGACTGTAATATTTCGATGTTGGGATTAACAGTAATATCTGGATAATATGAATTTTTTACAACGGTTGAGAGTATTAATGTGGATAAGGGGTTATTAATATCAATTCCGTCTCCCACATATATTTTAGCAAAGCATTGATCTTCTAAAGGATCCATATCAGAGGATTGAATAAAAGTTAATTGAACGGTGCTCGTGTAAATATTATATAAATCGGTATTTTGTGGAATGAATTCAAACTCGGCAAAACCGTTAACTCCTACAATCTGAGAGGGGTTTTTCCATCTCCACTGCCCATCCTCAGACGTTATATCTACCCCATCGATTTGAAGTTTAAGGTCAAATTTGCTTAATTCAGTTCCATATTTGATAGAATTGCCTGGGATAGGCAAGGCTGTTTTTGAAGTAATATTTACCGCATTTCCGACCACATATACTTGGTATATAAAGTTTATGTTCGTGTAACTGGCAGAGTCATTTGGTTGGAAACTCATCCATACTGGATGATAATTTGCTTTATCCATAAACATGGTCGGTTCAAGAAAACTAAATTTTCCTAAAACTATTATCTGATCATTATTGGGATTAACCCCATTTCCAGTTCCACTTATGATATAACTATCATCAATAGTGGAGTTTAAGCCAACCGCTTTCAAAGAAGGAGGAACTATTACAGGTTCTGCTTTTTTTATCTTAAATATTCTAGAACTGCTTTCTCCTCTATAATTTTTATCGTTTACCCGTACTATCAACTGATATGTATTAACCTCTTTGGGGTTTCTTACAAGGCCATCATAATAATACTCAAGTTGAATATTTCCATATCCTAAAACTATATTTGCTTGGGATGAAATATATGCCTCAGCAGTTTGTTCACTTCCCGAGTAAGAACACTCAAGTGATTCTTCTTCAAAAACAATATATGAGCCTATATCTCTCTTAATAATATCAATAGACATTTCCTTTTCAGAAAAATTGAAGTTTGCAGAAAAGACTTCATTTGGAGTAAATCTTACAACAACCGGATATCCCTTCCCAACAATTAACAGAGATGTATCGCTTTCTATTGTCCATGTCCCAAAATTCGTTAGTATCTGCCCAGTAGTAGTAAATCTAACCAAGCCTGTACCAGGAACAAACGAAATTGAATCAGCAATACTATTGAATTGAATAGGTAGTACATTTGGAGTTTCTACAATTGTCAAATTTGCTTTTTTTATTTCAAATAGAGTGTAAGCGATTCCTTGGAAGTTATCATCAATAAGTTCAATCCTCACCTCATATACATCAGAATCAAGAGGAATATAGGAAGGGCTAAAATCCTCAGGCTCCTCTTCATCAGGCCTATACTTTCTATAAGAAAACTCTGCAAGCTGTACATCTCCCGGAAGTATGATACCCTCCAAAATCATTGGAGATCCTGTATAAAACGAATAATAGTAATCAAGTGTCCCTAGAGACAACACAGCCTTATTAACAATCAACACATATCCATCAAGTACCTTATTGTATCCGTTTTCGTTATAAACAATCCTTACACTGTATTCACCAGCATTTGATATATCTAATTCCGAAGAAAATTCTTGGTTTGCTCCGTAATTATTTCTATAAAGTATTTGATAAACTACATTCTGATGGGATTCCACAAAAGTTTGATCTATGCCATAATCATCCTTTCTTGTAACAGTAACATCATTAAAAGATAAGCTAACTTGTTTTACCTTGGGCGCATTGGGGTCAGTTGATGGGGGACAATAGGTTTGTTCAAGATCATTAACACTCTTCAAATTGGGCGCAATCCAATAACTAATCTCAGATTGGCCAGTATAATTTTGAGTAATGAGTTCTACAGACACATAATATAATCCAACGTTTACAGGAGCTGAGGCCATCACAGCTCTTTGCCTGTTATAGTATGTGATTTTAAAGCCATTCTCATTGCTTATTTGAAATTCTTGAGGTAAAGTGCCAGGCACTATACTATAAACAGGTACAAATGGCTGAGGCATTCCAGTATAAATTTTTTCAATATCTGAAGAAACAATTGAAACAGGGGATTTGTTTATGGTCATTGTTACTGTTCTAGACCCCCTATACTTTTGCACCTGTGGGGCAATGGATACAGTGACGTCATATACTCCAGAATCTCTAGGTATCGAATTGTCAAAAGTCGAATAAGTATATATTAATGGTAGGTTCTCCGAACTATTATCTGGATTTGCAACCACGCCCGATACTTGTTTTTGCGCTCCTGTATATGTATGCGTTAAATTTGACACACTTATTGTTAAAGTTTTTTTCTGTACTACTATTCCAAGTTCAATTGTTAAAGGTTTAAAATTTTGATACATTGCAAATGCTGATGCGGGAGTAAACTCAATAACATACAACGTTGTATCCCCCACTTCAGGAATAATATCAATCTCATACGAAAAACGACCAGAAATAATCTTTGTTGAATCAGCATTCTGGGCATTTATCAGTGGAAATTCAACCAATGCAAGAGATGTTCCATACTCTATCACGGGTTTATTGGGGGTTTCCACATATAAATCTGCTTTTACTACATAAAAATCTTTCCAACTGGTTCCTGAATAATTTGAACCAACCGTTCTAAGCAACATATAATATTTCCCAACCGGAGTTGAATTGTTAATTCCAGTCCCAGCCATTCTTACATAATTCTCATATCCTGGCATTATTGATTCTCCCGCGGATAAAACATATCCCGGGATAAAATCCTTAAAATAGATATATTCCAGCTGAGCATCTAATACGGCTGAGTCATCATCCGCATTTTTAATAATCGTTGCAGGGTTTTGATACATTGATCCAAAAATATACGCAATACCAAATGGGTTCTCCACAATTTCGTTTAGTTCATCGGGCTCAATCTGTCTTTCAACCGAAGAAGGAAAAGAAAACTCTACCTCCCTCTTCTCAACAGTAAGGGGAATAGGAATATTTTCAATTCTTCTATACGAATACAATGCGGAAGGAGAGGGTTCAAAAACACATAAAACATTGTGAGTACCGCCAGGATATACAGTTTCAGGATTAACTGCAATACGAATATTATAATCAACCACTGGGGTAAGAGTAATTCCATTAGAAACTACATTCCCTTCGATTACTGAAGAAGATAATTTATCTTTGTAAACTATATCGGATAGCCTTAGACCACTCATATTTGGAACAGCTCTTACGACATAAATATCCGCAGGAAAAGATAAAAGTGAAAAGTTTAAGTTAGGAACAAAAGTCTCTCCCTCAAATTGTCCAGCTTGCCAATATAGTGTGACTGTATGGGGAACAATACGGTTAGCGGAAGAACCCGTCCCATATTTTACATCAAGGATTCTTTCACCCGAAGAATTATATCTGGGGGTTTGAGCTCCTCCAATTCTCAAGTAATAAGTATCTTCATCTTCGAAATAAAATCTGCCACTAATATACGCTGTTTTATTCCTGAAAGTATAAGATCCTCTTGTATCTGCATTGAGAAGCATTTGACCAGACATTCCTTCCAAAGTTTGTCCAAATTCTATTTGGCCCAGTTTTCCTTGTAGAGTGCCATCCAGCCCCACTGCATCATAGTTTCTATTGAGTAGAGGCATATTAACTGTCAAAAGATTCCCTTCAGCTGTTCCTTGCTCTATTGCAAAAGTAGCGGTTAATTCCCCTTCATAATTTTGGTTTTCAATACTTATCTCAGCTAGATGCGTTCCTGCCGATAGGAGATCACTTATTAATATCCCTGGAGTTGTCTGAACTATCCTATCCCCATAAGGGTCAAGACCATTACCATTCGGACCTTTCACTTGAAAAAAAGTGTGTTCGACCAACAAACCAGTGGTTTCAATAAAGTTTTCACCAACGAAAACACCGAATTGATAATCTGGCACATCCAAATATCCATACTTGAAGGTAAATCTACATGTAGACTGATATTGCGACCCTTCCCCATATATCTCGGGGATAGCAAATTTTTCATAGATGTAACCAGTAGTGTCCTCATCACCTTCAGGTACAACCGGAACAATTTCAAGAACCATTTTATCAATCGTGAAGTCTTGGTAAAGAGATGCTTCATTGTAATAATTGGATCTGGTAGTGTCGATATCAATTTTTGCTTGGTATAATCCCGCATTAGTAGGTTTTGTGACAGTAAATACTGAATTAGGATCAGATTTATCCCTATATAAAACATTTGTGTAAACGTTTTCTATTATTTGAGTTTTATCAGCATCAGAGAATACTTGTACTTCTAGTCCTTGGGGTTCTTGATTAAATGTAGTTCTGGTTGTGGCCGCGTTTACACCAAGATATGCCAGGGAAGGTCTGATTTCGATGGCAATTTGTATGGTTTGAATATTATAGTTGAGGCTATGGCTCTTACCCGGAATCAAGGAATATACGTAACCCGATTCGGTCATAGTTCTTTCATAGTAGTTGTAAAATACATTTCCCCAATTAGCAGCAATAACACTATTATCCACTCCAGCTATAACATCTATTGGATAAAAATTAACAGTAATATTGAGTGAAGAGGTAACCCCAGGAAGAGTATACTGTGGTGTCCCTGCTGAAGGAGATGTTATTTCATAATAGCCGTATACCCCTGCAGATGACATATAATATATTCTGTCTGCATAAGTAAAACTAGGTTGAAAAACCGGGGTACCATTTTCATAAGTGCTTGCAAAAATGATTTCTGCCATACTATCCCCGTAGTATAAGGTGTTTTCCCCATGAAGGCCATATACTCTTGGATTAGCTTTTTTCACTTCATATATGTCAACTTTTTCTCCAAAAAGATTAGTATCGCCAGATAAATCAACCGAGGCCTTGTATACATATCGACCTGCATCAACAAAACCATTGTCATAATAATCCTCTGCTATGTATCCATTGTTATAATAGGATTTATACCCAGTTATCAAGGGCCCATCATTTCTGGTGATAGTGGTCAAATTGATGTTATCTATTCCCTCGGAAATTTGGACGGTATTACCAACTCTAGTTGCGGCTAAAAGGTCATATTCATCAGGTAAATCATACTGTGTGCCATTATATATAATGTATCCTCCAGTAGTAGTTACCGTTTGATTGTTCTCAATTTTTGTTTTTACAAACACCTGATATTCTTCCAAACGATAATATACAACGTTAATATCTGGTTGAACAGGTGGGTAAACTTTGGGCTGGGTTAGTGGGTTGTATGGGAAGAAGGCTTCAATATATCCTTCTATTCCAATAATTTCTCCCAATCCAGTGTTATTGTTTTTTGTAAAAGAAAAATCGCTGCTTTTAAGCCCCAAATCCACTTTTTTGTTGAAAAACATAGAAATTAGTCCTGAGTTCTGAGAACTACTCCAAATCTCATCATTCATTGAAAAAGTTATTTCATAGTATCGTCCATCTCTTCCAACTCTATAAACTGGATTATCAGACCACATTCCATCCATTGCTGGTTGACTACTGTACCTTACAACTTTATATGTTTCATAATTTGTTGGTCTCATCAAGAATCTTAAGGTAACTGGCTGATTCCTTTTCGCCGGAGTAACTCTCTTTTGATATATATTGTCTCCAGATAATTGATTATCCCCTGCTGTAAATGTATAAGATCCATCAACATTTTTTGTGTGCCAATTTGATCCAATATATATGTAAATATCGCCTACTGTAGAGGCATATCCCGAAGTAAATTCAGTATTTCCATATTTTAAAATAAACCCTACTTCTTTGGAAGTATCATCCACCTTAATTGATTGACGATTCCCGCTGTGGTAAATATATGGAGAAGAAATATTCCCTGCCTCGTCAGCCGCAATTAATACTAAAGTATATTCTCCAGGAACAGGAACGACTAGGGGTAATTTACCTCCCCCTAATGTGATATTTGAATAAAGACCTAAATCTTGCATGTTTGCAATGCTTACACCATCACCAAATGGATAATTATTTGAAGCATCAGCTGCAGGCTTTGAAAAATCACACTCCGCGGGGTCAAATGAACTAACAGATGGATCTAAAACATACGCAAAAACCTTTTCTTGTGCATTACTCAATAAATCTGTTGTTAAGGTTGAAGAGTAATCTAAGAGAATCGTTCGAGAAGCTGTATACCATTCTCTGGACTCAATAGTTACTCCAAGCCCTTTCGTCGAGTCAATAATTGGTGATGAAGGAGCAGAATCGTCTACCTTCACTACTATCTCTTTTTCAGGAATGGAAGCTATATCAAACTCAAAATAATTAACTGTTCCGGAAACAATCGTAACTGGTAATCGGGGAAGCAGTTTCACTTGTGAGGTATTTCCAACTCCAGACTTGACTGAGTATTGAACACTATACCCTGAATAACGATTTTTTATTTCTTGTTCTGATGCCCCGACTGGCAAAGAAACCCTGCTCAAATATGAAGAAATACTTTCATCATATGTGAAACTGTAGGTATGCCAATCCAAACAAGTTCTATCGTTAAAATTCTCATCTATCGGGAAAAATAACGCAGTATAGTAATTAGGGAACTCATACGGTAATCCTGAATTCATTACTTGTGCGCTAACTGTAATGGTATCTCCCGTCTTGACAAAAGTATTTTCTAATGTTGTAGGTCCTTCAGTTTCATAATTTTTAACTCCCGGAATGTTAGTCGTTTCTCTATTTACTCCTTGAACAGCGACACCATATGCATCAAGGTTGATAGAAAGCGTAGATATTTCTACATCCATATGAATTCTCGGAGAAGAAACATATACCGGGACACTGTCGGAGTTAGTTTTATCAAAGATTTCAACGACAAAACAAGCGCTATTATGAGTGATTGGAGCCGTAGTATAAAGAACATTGAGAGGATCTGGCATAGAACCAACATCTGCATTATCTCCACCCAAATAAATCTTTTGGGAAAAAGAAGCACCAACTGGTTGAATTATTTCCGGTCCAGTAAACTGGGAGTAAACTGCCCCTCCTGTTCCAGAAGGATACCACTTTATGGAAGTCTGTAAAGTGACTGGGTCATCTCCACTATTTCCACCAATTTGAATTTGAGATTCAAAAACAAAACTTATTATAAAATTCTGGTCTTGCATAGCCTTACTTAAAGCGCTATACGGAGATAGCGTATCTACGTCAAGCATGGCCTTTACTCCAATATTTCCCCCAAAGAAAGAAACATTATCCGGAGTAAATGTGGCACTTGTACCAGAAGGAGAATAAAAATCTACTCCATTATATCCCGTTGTTTCATACCCCATTGCTGGCCAATATCCACCTGAAGAATCTTCTTGCGCAGCTGCAGTAGATAATAAATTCGTTCCGGGTTTCAAATATCCATTGTCTAAAGAAGCGTTTGAACTGGCTTTATTCCCAGCAGCAAAAGCAATCTTTGGATCATTAACAGATATTGATGACAAAGAAAAAAAGGCGACACAAAATATCAACAAAAACGCAAACGCCAAAAAATTTATGGAAAAACGATTGTGAGCCTTAAATGACATCAAGTAATATCCTCCGAAGTACCTCTTTCCTCACACGCATATAATACATTAGTACGTGTGCGCGTGTCAATGAAGTATCTTTTGATTTCGCTATAAATACAATATAATTCATATGTTATTCACAAACGCATTTTCTAGAGGGTCTATGCGAATATGCTAGAGAGGAAAACTTTATTGTAAAAAGCTAGAGTTATATAAGTATTTCAGGTATTTTGGCTTGGATAAATATACCACAATATAGGTGCATTAATAAAATCCCTTTTTACACTTCGAACAAAACTAAATCCTTCTAAAAGATATTAACACAATCAAATGTCGGTGTAAGAATTAATATATTTTTGTATCCATAGATACCTTTATACGTAGAATAGTTGTTATATCATCTGGGGAGCTCTGAATATTTAATTATCTCCAGCCCAGCTTCCTCAAACATCTGCATCGAAAAATCATCTGGATATCCGTTATCATATATCACTCTTTTTATCCCGCTGTTAATAATTATTTTAGCGCAAATACTACAAGGTTGGTGAGTACAATAAAGAGTAGCCCCATCAACGGAGACTCCCAATTTAGCAGCCTGAATAATCGCATTTTGTTCAGCGTGCACAGCATAACACAACTCTTGACACGTTCCTGAGGCTATTCCTTTTTTCACCCGCAAACACTCACCTTTGTCCTTACAGCTAACAATACCACTTGGAGCTCCATTATATCCCGTTGTTAAAATCCTTTTATTTCGAACTATTACCGCCCCAACTTGACGATTTTCTTTGAAGCACGAAGACCAATTCCCTACAACGTATGCGAGTTCCATAAACCTTTTATCCCATTTATCCATATTAAATCCACCTATTACATATAATGTATCTTTTACTAAGAATATCACAGCAAAACGTCCAATTCAACAAAAGATTTTTTCATTTTTTTGTTGCAAGCAATTTTTTGTTGTGTTATAATTCAATTCGCTAGCACTCTCAACCAATGACTGCTAAAAATTTTATAGGAGATATTGAGTATGAAAATTAAACCATTATTCGACAAAGTTGTAGTTCAACATATTGAATCCGAGGAGACGACTTCTTTCGGACTAATTTTAACAGGCGGGACCCAGGAGAAGCCCCAAATAGCAAAAATTATTGCCGTTGGAAACGGTGGGATAATTGATGGAAAAGAGATAAAAATGGAAGTTAAACCCGGGCAAAAAATACTATATGGAAAGTATGCCGGTTCAGAATTCAAAATTGACGGTCAACAGTATATCATTATTAGACAAAATGATATTTTGGCAATTGTAGAAGACTAGGAGGTTATATTATGGCTAAACAAATTAAGTATTCAGAGGATGCTAGAAAAGCGCTAGAAACAGGAGTAAACATATTATCAAATACTGTTAAACTGACATTAGGACCACGTGGAAGAAATGTTGTCTTAGAAAAAAAGTTTGGACCCCCACAAATTACAAATGATGGAGTCACGATAGCAAGAGAGATTGAGCTTGAAGACCCTTTCGAGAACATGGGAGCACAGATTGTTAAGGAAGCCTGTGTTAAAACAAATGATGTAGCTGGAGATGGAACTACTACTGCAGCGGTACTAGCACAAGCAATTATCGCAGAAGGTCTTAAAAATGTTGCAGCTGGGGCAAATCCTATTTTGCTGAAAAAGGGAATCCTTACGGCAGCAGATTATGCTGTTGAAGAGCTGAAGTCAATTTCTAAGCCAGTTAACAACAAGGCAGACATTGCGGCTGTTGCAGCTATTTCAGCTTCAAACGACCAGATTGGTAAACTTGTTTCTGATGCAATGGAAAAAGTTGGCAAAGAGGGAGTCATCTCTGTTCAAGAGGGAAAATCTCTTCATACAGAATTAAAGGTAGTTGAAGGAATGCAATTTGACAGAGGCTTTGTAAGCGGATACATGGCCACTGATTTAACAAAAATGATCGCAGAAATCGAGAGCCCCGCATTGTTGATAACCGATAAAAAAGTCAACAATATTCAAGAGTTACTGCCAATTCTTGAACAAGTCATAAAAAATGGTATGAAGCTCGTTATTATTGCAGATGATTTTGAACAGGAAGTTACAGCCACTTTGGTAGTTAATAAACTTAAGGGAGTTTTCTCTTGCGTAGCTGTTAAGGCTCCCGGATACGGCCCAAGAAGAAAAGAAATGTTAGCAGACATTGCCACTTTAACTGGTGGCCAAGTAATAAGCGAAGATCTCGGGCTTGAACTAAAGGATGCAAAAATTAGCCAACTTGGTAAAGCAAAGCATGTAAAAGTCGATAAAGATAACACAACTATAGTTGGCGGTGCTGGTTCAAAAGCAGCGATATCGGAAAGAATAGCGTCTATTAAATCACAAATTGCTGACACTACTTCCAATTATGATAGAGAAAAACTTCAGGAAAGGCTTGCGAAATTATCTGGAGGAGTCGCAGTTATTGAAATTGGCGCAGCGACCGAAGTAGAGATGCAAGAAGCAAAGTTAAGAGTAGAAGATGCACTTGCCGCAACAAAAGCCGCGGTTGAGGAAGGAACAGTACCTGGTGGCGGAATTGCTTTCATCTCAATAATGGAGAAGGTTCTTGCAAGAATAGAATCATTTGATGGAGATGTGAAAACTGGTGCAAAGATTGTTGTAAAAGCACTAGAGTCACCAATTAGACAAATAGCTTTTAATAGTGGAGTTGATGGAGGAGTGGTTGTAAACAATGTAAAGAACTCAACCTCCCCAACTTATGGGTACGACGCATTGGCAAATAAATATTGTGACATGATTGAAGCTGGCATAATTGATCCTACAAAGGTAACAAGATCGGCCCTTCAAAATGCCGCTAGTGTTGCAGCAATGCTCCTTACGACAGAAAGTCTTGTCGCAGATATCCCTACTCCTGCAGCCCCACAACCCATGGGTGGAGATCCTGGCGGAATGTATTAATTTCTTACATTAAGTCAACAAAAAAGGCCTCAGGTTGATATGCTACCTCCAAAGTAGACACTTGAAAAAGTAAAAGCTTTGGAGGTATTTTTATGGACAGAAGAAGGAAG
>MWEH01000167.1 GCA_002070965.1 Firmicutes bacterium ADurb.Bin080
GCCTTTTATGGGATCCATCGATATACCGTCGTGCACATAGCCGCTGCGTGACAAAGATTTAATATTCCCGTTCAAATCGTATTCCTCCACTTTCTCGTTATAGCGATTGTCGGGAGAGTAAACGGCCTCGGTAAGCCGGTTGAGCTGATCGTACGAGAAGCTGTATGCTTTGTCTGTGCGGCCGCAGAAACCCATCAAGATTGAGGAGATGTTTTCGTTCATTTGAAATCGGTACTGTGTTTCCTGTTGTGGCAATATTGTCTTTATGGGTGACTTTTATTTATTATTAGCTAACGCTATTTCAGGACGAGACAATTGATTTATTCTATTTTCTCGATGAAATCAATTAGTTCCTCAGGGGTTTTATAAATATAGTTATTCATACAGAGGGTCAAATTTCCAACACAAATAGTATTTGTATCGTTTTTAGAAAACAATTCAATTTTTGCACGGGTATCAACTGATTTGCTGTAAGTAGAATCTATTGGTTCTAATTCAACCATTTGATTCAATAGCTCATCAATTACCATCGTATCAGTTATTGAAATCTGTCTATATTCTTTAAAATACTCTTCAAAATTATCACACTCGACCGACAGAAAAGTCATTATAGAAAAATCAACTGATTTAATTTGAACCTTTTCTATTTTATTCATGCTTTCAGTTTTATTTTTAGTAGCCTGACAGGATATAAAAGTCGAGAATACTATGACTACAAATAAACTATTTATTTTCTTCATCTTTTTTGGAGGTTACAATAACTTCATTTTTCCATTCGGTTGAAGTCGGGCCAGTAGTTTCATACAAGGTTCCACCATGGCCTTTGCAATACGTTTGTATAAAATCATCAAAGTCGTTATACTTCTAGTAATAAAATTCAAAATAATTGTCATCTGAAAACTCGATATTGATGTGTTCTTTTGACTGAAAAGGACTAATATTTTTAACAGTATTACATGAATAAACTAAAATTACAAGTCCTAAAATACAGACCTTCCTTTTTATCCCTATTCTTAAGTGTTTATTGGCGATCATTTGTAGATATCATTTGAGTTCATAAAATCCTCTGTTTTATTTCCGAAATCTTTATCTTCCATTCCATCCACCTCATAGGGTAAATCTCCATCTATTCCATATTGAGCTTTATAAGCTTCAGTCTCTAAATCAACTCGCGTTACACCTTTCGCTCCCCCTGAAATCCTATCACTCCCCTTATATAACGTAAATTTACCTTGCGCAACCTGTTTCGCATGTATTACTTCATGCACTTTATTTCCCAAAGCACCGGTATTGTTTATTACATAAGTTCCATCTTCATTGCGTGACATCGTAGCTATTTGTGTTACCGTTCCATCTCCATTATCTACTAAAGTATAGTTGTTCCCAAATTTAAATTTCATCCCTTTAACTTTCCCGATAATAACTATTGTAGCAACAGATTATCTTTTCTTGATGATATTAAATTTAAACAACTTTAGTATTAAAGGGGAGAGTATCAATTCAGATATAAGACCAGGTAGTAAAATCGGCCCTAACATTATTTCAATACTTTGAAATAAACCTTTCCAAAGTAATATGGTAGAAATTAAAGTTAAAATCCTCGTAAGTAGGATAATTCCAATAATCTTGTACCACTTTATTCTGTTATTAAGCCAAACTAAAGCTATCGTTTGATATACAGCACCAAGAAGAAAAACAATACTGCCTAAAAATAATGTTAAGCCTATTAATTCTGATAATGTAACCGTTTGTGTTTCCATTATTTTTGTTCCTCTTCTTTTTTAGGGTCTATGGTTGTTTGTCCAGAATTAGGGTCATAATGTACCCCTTGAAACGCATCTTCTTCTTGATATTCTTCTATCATACTGTTGGGGCGTGGATCTATCGTGGTTGGAGCATCTTCTGCAACTTCTTCATCCTGTTTAACAACATCTTCCGCAAAAGTTCCGCAATTATTGTTCATCAAGTTGTATTCTTTTCTGTCAGGATTAGAGTTTTCTTTCATTTTTCCTTCTGCATAATCGTTCATTTCTTTGAACTTATCACTTTTCACATATGCTCCTTCAATTTTGCCCCCATGTCCTGATTTCTCGGATATTTGCTTCATAACCTTATTTAAGGAGTTTTGAGTGGGGATCCCATCTTTCCCCATTTTAACGTTAGAAACAGAGACATTTCTGACAATACCTTTACCCTCTTTATCATACCTTCCATATTCATAATACTTTGTGTAACCTGTTTTATTATCAATTAATAAAACACCGGCATGTCCAAGGCCTCCAACCTTTCCAACTGGAGTCGATATTTTATAATCAGGAAATACAATGATAATACCATCACGACCGTCAGGGTCAATGGCATTTATTGGATTATTGTAAACATAGGTATAAGGAGACCAAGAATAATATTTGTCAGCATGAGGGTCTAAAGCGTGCCAACGGCCTAATTGAGGGTCATAAAACCTCGCCCCATAATCATACATATTCAACCCATGCATCCGGTCGACTTCTTTGCCGTTGTAGAGGTAGGGGTTGTTGCCGGAGGTGAGGAGGCCTTCGGGGGTGGAGATTTCGAGGCCGAA
>MWEH01000168.1 GCA_002070965.1 Firmicutes bacterium ADurb.Bin080
AGCCATCGAGACTAAATCTGAGTTGCACTTACTTTGAAACGCCTTTTCCTGGCGTTACCTTTTCATGCGCTTTTTTGCTCTTTTTAACACTGAAATTGCCTCTTTTATCCTTCCTTCCATTAACAGTATCATTGTTTTTTCATCTCTCTGTGTTGCACTTACACTAAGTAACTAAATCCTCGAATTACTGTTGCACTTACTTTGAGAACTGACACTTGACTAACCTTTCCATCAAAGGCAATTAACCATTCTTGCTTGTATGGACGAAAAGAGGTCGAATGTTTATTTGATTAAAAAACACAAATTAACCGATTTTTTAATAACGATATATGGTCAAATCATTTGGAAATGAAACGATAAACAATTTAAACGTTGCAAAATGAAACGATAAACAAATAAACGTTGCAATATGAAACGATAAACAAATAAACGTTGCAATATGAAACGATAAACAATTTAAACGTTGCAATATGAAACGATATGTGATATTATAGTGCCAGAGGTGATGAAAATGGAATTTCGTGAAGCTAAAGATGTAGAGTTGAAAGAAAAGTATACAAAATCATTACTTAAGACGGTTTCAGCATTTAGTAATTTTCATGATGGAAATATATATATTGGAATCAATGACCAAGGTGAAGTAGTTGGTTTACCTGAAATTATTAAAGAAAAAATGGTTATCGAGAATTCAATCAATACAACGATAACACCAAAACCATTTTTTGATATCAATCTTTTAGAAATCAATAAAAAAAACATACTAGAAATAAAAGTATATAAAGGGGATGATGGCCCTTATTATTATCAAAATACAGCTTATATGAGGAATGACACCTCAACAATCCCGGTAGATGGTAGTATTCTAACAAGACTAATTTTAAATAGTAAAAATCTTACGTATGATCAGCGAAAAGTATCTCAGTCAGATTTGAAGTTTAACTATTTACAATATAAAATGAGTACAGTTCTTAATGTTTCGGATATTAATCAAGCTGTGTTAACCACACTCGGATTATTTAGTGATAGAACATATAACAATGGTGCTTTATTGCTTTCGGATAATGGCGGTGTCAGCCAATCATTTATAGATATTGCAAGATTCAAATTAGACACCAATACTTTTATAGACAGAATAAGATTCGAGAATCAATCGATATTACAATACTTTGATCAATCTATGAACTATTTTCAAACTCAATATCCTTCGTATCAATTGATTGATGGTGTCCATAGAACAACTAAAGAACAAGTTCCACTTGTTGCTTTTCGAGAAGCGTTATCAAATGCAATCATCCATAGAGACTATTTATTAAATTCAGGTGTGCAATTATCCATGTTTGAAAATAGAATTGAGATTGTTTCACCTGGTGGTCTCCCTGAAGGTATTGATGAAGATCAATATTTTAGAGGACTAACTTCGTTATCTAGAAATCCAATCATAGCTAACGTGTTTTTTAGGCTAAAGTTAATAGAACAATTCGGTACAGGAATAAAGAGAATTATAGATAGTTACAAACATTACAAAATAAAACCTTCTTTTGATATTCGAAAATCTCAAATCAGGATAATATTACCTGTGACAAACTTTGACTATACAAAAATAGAGCAAAAGATAGCTATTCTATCATATTTAAATGCTTTTCCAAATTCATCAAGACAGAGTGTCGAAGATATGGTAAAGATAGAAAAGAGTACTTTGATTAGAAGATTGAATGAATTTGAAGAAATGGGGCTTGTTGCAAAGAAAGGTAACGGCCCGAGTACAGTATATTTTTGTAGATGATGTATATAACTTCTCTTTAACAAATTTATTAACAGAGTATTTTAGTATATTCGAAAAGAAAATACACTATTTTGATTAAACCAATAGTACTGTTTTAGATTTGTGTTAAAAACAGGAGATTATGAGAAGAATATAGTGAAGAATATTAATACTCTACGGAAAAGGTATACTCTATTCCGTTGTCAATGCAAAACTTTGATAATTTTTGGCAACAATTTTTCCCACCAAACATCTCTAAAAATATGGGTTTTATTTCCTTTTGATCTGATGACAATAGGGAAAATAGTAGTTTCGTATTTTCCCAATTGAAGGTCAACATTCTGGAATATCATTTGAATACCTAATAATGTTACCGGGTGGAGATAGTTTTATGAAAATAGATAGGTGGTTATTAAGATTTTGTGAAGATTCAACAGGCGTAAAAGGATACATAGCCATTCCTTTTTGTTTACATGGAGGATAGGCAGATTTCCCCTTCCCGTAAATTGTAAGTTCATAATTAAAGGATTAGAGTTTGTCAATTTTTTAATGGTTTATATGCTTTTATTTACTATACAAGACAAAAACGTCCCATTTATGGGGCGGATTTACGAAAATTTTTCGATATAAATAGCGGGTTTAAACGATATATAATAGGGAATATTTAAATATCGTTAACGATACGAAATAATTTCATTACATAATGGGATTAGAGCAAGCCAAGTTACAAGCAAGTTTTGAATTAAAACAAATGAGTATGGGAGGAGCTTTGTTTATAAATAATAAAAAAAGGATTATAGGAGAAAATGAAGAAAATGAGTAAAAAAGAAATAATAGTTGGAATATATTGGCAAATAGATGACGAGTTGTTGTGCAATAAAGAAGTAGCAGAAATAAAGGAATCAACATTTGAGATTTTCGATGATAATGGTAAGTGTATACAAACCGTTGAATATAAAAAAGATAACGTTTCACGAATTAGTAGCACATTTGGCCACGATAGTATTTGGGAAAAATTCTATACGAGAAAATATAAGAATGCAGATTATGCTACTCATCCAAGAGGAAGAGTGTTATATGACCTTCAGAATAATCGTCACATAATATTTGCTGATAAATGTGTTACGCAAGATAATATTTTGAAGCTAGTTGAAGCATTTGAAATTGGGGGTAGTGAGTATACGGTAGAGAGGGATTTTCACTACATGTGTGACAAGTGCGTAGCTGATTATGAAGAGGACAATGGTAGCATTTTTGATGACTAATAGAAAGAAGCGTTGCTAGTAATGGCTGAAAACATGAGAATAGTCAGTTCTCAAAGTAAATCTAAACTAAAAAAAAGTAATGGCATTCATTCCTCCTTTATATTGTAGTAAGATATATGAAATAAAATGTTATACATTTAAGAGTCTTGTTCCCTTTTCCCTAATGGAAAGGATTACTCGGGAGATTTAGTTTTTAAGGGGATTCAAAATGAATAAAAAAAACCATTTTTTTGTTCATCGTAGTTTTGTTTATATTGGCACTTTTTCTTACAGCTTGTGGGCAGGTACGGTTCGACATTGATTTTATGATAGGGGATGAATTATATCACACTATTTCAACCAAGACAGGCAAACCAATTGAAATGCCTGAAAACCCTACAAAAGAAGGCTATATATTTGATGGATGGTATTGTTATTATAATCGGTTTATGATATCATGAACGCCAAGGGTTTTTTATATTTACGAGAGTAGAAATCAAATAAAGGTAAAGATTATTGAATTAGAGGTTGAGTAAATTTTTATACATCTCATATGTTTGATAAACACTAGCCCCACAAAGTATTTTGGTGATTATTTCACAATTTTAATTTTTTATAACATACTATTAACAAGGATATTTGAGCTCACTATCGCGTAAAAAATAAAACAAATAAGAACAGGGGCAAAATGGGAATCGACACGGATTTATTGAAAAAAGCAAAAGAGGCTATTCTCTACAACAAACTCGTCGGAGATGTTTCTTTTTCGGATGAAGAATACGAAAATCTTGTTGAATATACGAGAGTCTATTCTTTAAGTTATTTACATGGTATTGGTTCGTTTTTAGGTGGAGATGAATCTATTCATTTTATTGCTCTTGTTGAAATTGCAAAGCATTGGAAGAGAATAGACGATGATGAAAATGATGAAAAAGGCTTTTGGCAGTTTGTTTTTAAGACTCTAATTGGAATCGATGGTTACGAAACGAGGCTATATCAATCATTCACCGATATTATAAAAGCTCTTGGCCACGCTAAAAAAATTTTTTTTGTTGATCACGGAAAGAAATTCTGGGCAACACTTATGATGCATGCATTTGCCCCAATTCGAAGTATATATGCTTTTCTTGATTTAAATTATAATATTTATCGCAATGATTTAGACTTTAATTACACTGATAGCGATAAGGGTATATGCGAATTAGCTACGATTAGATTCTGTGAAATACTTCAAAGTTCCGTGGGAGATGATAAAACAATTTCTATAGGATCTAACACATATGGGGTGAGAATTGGGCTAAGAAACCTTGCGTTAAATAGTGAAACACAAAATGAATTCATTACTTTAATGCATAGAACTCTTGAAATAATAAATAAGTTATTTCACAAGCAAAAATGTGAACCTAAAAGCTATTATGAGAAGATTATATTTGACTGGTGGCAAAATAAACTAGCTGAAGTAATGAGCGATCGTAAGACAACTGGGAATAAAAGTATGCCAGCAGTCTCAAAACAAAACATATCGGTTAAATTTATGCGTGAAAATGATAAGGTGTTTTTAATTATTCCCCCAATCCGATTAGATGAAAAAGAAACTAATGTTATCTTGTCTGTATATGTGGGAATAGATGATAAAGGAAAACTTTCAGAAGAACTATTCACTAAGATTGGCGAGTTGACTATCACCACAAAAGAAACGCACATAGACCTAGATGAAATACTTGAGGGAGAAAATAGAATTATACTTCGAGTTGAGATAAGCGAGAATGGCTCAATTATTTTTAACAAAAAAATAGACAAGGAATTTATTCTTTTTGATGATGAATCTGAGCTGCAAAGCCAAATACATAAAGAAAATAATTACTTTTTGTATTCGCTCGATATTTCCGAGCTTAATACTCCTGAAAATATATTTGCTATAGGGAATAACGTATATAATATATGCCCAAAGGCGGGAGAAACTTTATCTGGCGAGGATAGAAAAGTTTTCTTTATAGACAAATCGAGTATAGGTACAAACCAAACAGATTTAAGTTTCTTAGGAAACCTTCCCTATTGTGAATGGTGTTTGGATGATATTGTTTGTGCTGTTTTCTCTCGAAGCATCGGCTTGTTGATACCAAATGATATTTCTCTAAATGGGTTAGTATTATTTGTCGACAATAATAGAATGATAATCGATGGGCTACCATTTACAGAGGGAAATAACAATAAGCTATTTGATATCACATCTCAAATACCTATTAATGAGCCAGTTAAGATTGTAGTGTTCTCCCATTTGAAAGATAAATCACTTTTGGATAATACAATTATTTTATTCCCAAAACTTGATATTGGCTTTTCTAAACCATTATATTATGGCGATGATGAAAAAAAGATAACCCTAACTATTGGTGAGGAAAGTAAAGAATTAATGTGGGATAATTCTCAAAGCGAGGTAATTTATCCTTATAATTCCGGCAATCTAATTATAAGCATCCCATATTTGCGTTGGCGGATAAACGGTAAAGAATGGCATAACGAATCTTATAATTATATTCAATGGTACAAGCCAGATTTTCATAGTGGCTCAATCTTAGAGATTGATTCACCATATGATCTAGGGAAAGTAATCTTAATTGCTATCGTTGCTGAAAAGGCAGAGAGTTTAGATCAGAATTCAAGTGGGAAATTCGATATTGGAGAGTTTATTCATAAACAAGAAAATGTTGGAGAAATATTCTTTCTGCTTAAAATTCCAGAAAAAATACCTATGGGTCTCTTTATTGTATCAACAAAAGAGCATTTCATTAATATACCTATCGTATATTCAAACAGCAAAGTATTTTGGAAACCAGAGGATACTTTTACCGGAGATAAATCAAGAGAATTTCAAATTACATTTAAGCGGACAGGGGAGGATATGCAATCTGTTAAGGGATTAAATTGTAACGATGAAGAAATAGAAGGACTAGAGGAGGGATTATATAAAATAAAAATAACGTCTCAAGATAAAAATATGTTTAAAAAAGAAATAATAGTTTTTTATGAAGGGGATTTTATCGTCGGTCGTAAAGAGAAATTTCGGTTTGAAAAAAAGCAACTACAAATAATATCGGCAGGCACCGAACTAAATATGTGCGAAAATACTGAAATTTATTGGAAGCCCCTTGAAAGTCAGTATTTCATTGACAATTTGCAATTTTTAGAAATAGATAATGAAGAATGTTATATTGGCAATTTATATGCCCTGACCTATCTAAATAATAAAGTTTATCTGAATACTATGATTAACGAAAAAAATACATATGATAAAATTAATCCCGTGCGAGTATTAATTGTAACAAATAATACTTTAGAGCTCATAGCAGGGCACGATAAAGATGATTTGAATAATTATCTTGGCACATTAAGTTATGATGTTAAAAGACACTCCTTAAGCAACATTAATGCTTGTGCAGAAAAGGCAAAGGAGTATCCATGCATAAATTATTTAAAGTATAAGGAGATTGATTATGTTTAATCCTGCTAAAGCTGCTGATGAAATAAAAAAAGAGTATATAGGATATATAGCTACTACATTTCATTTCCGTGACCAAAGGTTACAATCTAAGTTGCTAGCTGAACTTGATGCAACAATTTCAAATGGCCCTTTTGTGGAGATAAAGGACACATTTATTACGGGAAAAACTATTCGTGAATTGGTAGTTGAGGGCTTACTATCTTTAAGATTTTTTGATTTGGAAAGACAAAAAAAACCAGAATATTCTCGCAAACTTCCCTTAGATAGACCGCTATATCTACACCAAGAAAAAGCTATAGAAAAGATTGTGTCAGGTAAAAATGTTGTAGTTTCAACAGGTACAGGAAGCGGTAAAACAGATTGTTTTTTAATACCAGTAATAAATGAATTATTGAGAGAAGAGGAATTGGGAACTCTTGATGATGGAGTGAGAGCAATTTTTATTTATCCTATGAATGCATTAGCAAATGACCAAATCAAAGGTTTGCGTGAAATACTGATGAATTATCCTTCAATCAAGTTCGGTGTTTATAATGGTGGTACCGAAAATAACGAATCAGTTGCAATAAAACTATACGAAGAAATGTTCAAAAATGAAAAGTATCCCGACTTACAAAAGCGTTTGGATAATGAGATGTTGTCGCGTGATGAAATGAAGAAACATCCTCCACATATTCTATTTACAAATTATGCTATGCTCGAGCACTTACTTATTAGACCTGGTGATGATGTGCTTTTTTCAAGATCAAACTTCAAGTATGTTGTACTTGACGAGGCCCATGTATATGCAGGAGCAACGGGTATTGAAACTGCTCTTTTAATGGGCAGATTAAAGGGAAGGTTAAATGGGGATAAGAAGCCTCAGTTTATTCTCACCTCCGCTACACTTGGTGATGGAAGCAAAGATAGCAATTCTCGAATTGTTAATTTTGCAAATAGCCTTACGGGTTGTGAATTTTTTCAAGATGACATTATTAATGCATATCGCAACAATACTCAAAAATTCTCGAGAAAATATACTCATAATACAAAGCTGTATATTGATCTTGCAAATGAAGAAAATGACATAAAAGATACTCTTTCTTTACATAGTATTCCGTATGATACGAATGAGAAAGAAGACAATACTATATTATATGAATTGATAATTGAAACGGATCTTTACGCAAACATGCGAGGGTTAGGATCTTTGATAACCTTTGAAACATTTGTCGGACAGTTAGGGATAACAAGGGATGTTGCCGTTGCTTTCATTTCACTATGTGCAAGGGCACAAAAACAAGGTAAACCACTAGTTGATATACGTTATCACTTTTTCCTACGGGCACTGGATGGAGGGTATCTAGCTCTTGATTATCCACAAAGTTTTTCTTTGACAAGAAAAGATTACTACAAAGATCAAGTAAAAATGTTTGAAATTTCCGTTTGTGAGGATTGTGGTGAAATTGCAATTGTAGGTCAAATAAAGGATGGTAAAATTCATAGAATAACTATAGGAGATGAACTAGAGTTTTTCCAAATAATAGATCAAGATGATGAAATAGGTTATGACAATAATGAAGATGTTGAGACAGGAATCTCTTTAAGTAATAGTAAGAAAAAATTGTCAACTGATTATGTATTGTGTAAGAATTGTGGCGCGATTGTTTCTTTAGATGAAGCACACAACAAATGGTGCAATTGTGGTAATAATCAACCTGTCATTGTAAGAAAGTTATTAAAAGATAATTGTTTAAACTGTAATGGCTCGATAAGAAAGCTTAATTTGGGCTATGAGGCCGCTACTGGTGTTATTGCGACATCTCTTTTTGAACAGATACCAGAATATTCTGTTAAAAACCATAATTTTAATTCAAAAGTACAGCAAAGAGGGATATTTGGCGCAACAGTAGAACAGAAAAAACAAAAAACTGCAACTTGTGGTCAGTTTTTGATATTTTCAGATAGCCGGCAAGGTGCAGCTAAATTTGCTTGTTTTTTGGGGGATTCCTACAAGGAGTTTTTGCGTAGACGTGGTATTTGGAATGTTGCGTTGGAAGAGCAAGACAGATTTTTTAATGGTATCCCACTATGTGAGTTTGCTAAACTATTAGATAATTATTTTTCATCAAAAAAACTATTTAGACAAAGCAATATCGACAACGCATCATCATCAATGGTTGAAAATCGACGTAATGCATGGATAGCCGTGCTGAATGAAATGTTTAATAGTAACCGCGATACTTCTCTCGTATCCCTTGGGAAAATTCAATTTGAATACCTTGGGAATACCGGTGATATCGTACAAGCGGTAGTAGGTAAATATAATGTTAAAAAACAAGATGCAAGAAGTTTCCTTAATTTTCTTGCTTTTGAGATTATTAGAGCTGGAGCAATTGTTACTGAAAAAGATAATGATATAAATGACTCGGACAGAAAATACATTTTTTACTCAAGCAATCAGAAAGTTATAACAAAGGACAAAGATAAATCAATTAAGAACTCAACTCCTTTCTTGCCAACTCCAATACAAAAGAAAGATGGGTCAGTAGGGTATTTTCGTTCGAATAAATTGATGCTTGCAAAGTCTTTTTTAAAGATTGATGATAGCCAGGCTCTAGAGTTATTAGAAGATTATTGGAATTGGCTAGTTATGAAAGATAATCCTTATCATTTAATACCATTTGAAAAAGGTTATGTTGCTAAACCAGATAGTTTTATTGTGTATATTGGCAAAAACGCCACTCTTTGGAAGTGCGATAAATGCCAAAAGGTGACCCCATATAACATATGTGGAAATTGCATAAAGCCGAATTGTCATGGACATTTAACTCGTTTAGATACAAACGAATTTTGTAAGGATAATTTCTATGCAAAACGTTATGAAAGCGATAAGCTTTCACCATTGCTAGTGAAAGAACACACAGCCCAACTTGCTAAAAAAGAAGCTTTGGAATATCAACAGTTATTTATTAGAAAGGAAATTAATGCTTTATCTTGTTCAACTACATTTGAAATGGGTGTGGATGTGGGTGATTTAGAGACCGTATTTTTGCGAAACATCCCCCCTCTTGCATCTAATTATGCTCAGAGGGTTGGACGTGCTGGCAGAACTATAAATGCTGCCGCATTTGCATTGACTTTTGCAAGGCTTAGCTCACATGACTTTAATTTTTTTGATCGGCCAGAAGAAATGGTCAATGGGATAATATATCCCCCTCAATTCAAACTGGAAAATGAAAAAATAATTAAACGCCATATATACGCTGTAGCAATAAGTCTATTTTTAAAAAATAATCCGGATATGTATCAGGGAAATAACGCAAATAGATTTTTAAATGATAAAGGATATCAGCAACTATTAGATTGGCTTGAAACTAGACCAGCTGATTTAAAGGACCTTCTGAAAAATTCTTTTCCAAGAGAGCTTTGGAAAATTCCTGGTATTGACATTGAAAATTTTGCTTGGCTTGAAGATTTTTGTGGGCTAAATGGCAGATTCACCTTGCTTATTAGTGAATATGAAAATAATATTGAATTTTTAGAAAAAGAAATAGATAAGGCTTGGAACGCAAAGGACGCTAATACTCAAAACATTTTTGAACACAAATTGGAACGCTATAAAAAAAATGATTTCATACCTTTTTTGGTTAGAGGCAATATTTTGCCCAAATATGGATTCCCTATAGACTCTGTGGAACTATCGCAAAATATAAGTTCAAAAGGATTTAAATCATTAAACTTAAGCAGGGATTTATCAGTCGCAATAGCAGAATATGCCCCATCTGCAGAAGTGGTTGCAGATGGAAAGCTTTACACGAGCAGGTACATAAGAAAGCCGATTGTTAACAAAAACGAGTTAAATAATTTTGAGACTTCATACATTGCAAATTGTCCTGATTGCAAAAACATTAATTACAGGAACATGCCTATTCCTATAGATGGAATTCCCTGCTCTGTTTGCAATAAGAAGCTAACGAAAGTAAATTTTCACAATAGTATAGAACCTAGAGCTGGTTTTATTGCTGAAAAGGAGGTGCTAGATGATGTCCCCCTAGCCTCCCAGGAACGAAAATATAAGACTGAAGCGATATACATTGGAGACAAGAACAATGTTTCTACAATCGATAAATATGAGTATACGTTTGGGAAGATAAAAATAATAGTCGAGTCCACGACAAATGATTCGCTTGTTGTTAAATCTACTGACTATTTTTATGTTTGCCCTAGATGTGGGTATTCCATTGCAAGCGATGAGACAAGTAAATTAAATAAATATTCCGATTATAAATATGGGGTACATAGCATTTCTAATGATGAATCCCATGAAAACCCATTTGGAAAGGGTAAGTGCGAGAACACTCGGCTAGAGCGTTACTGGCTACACCATGAATTTAAAACGGATGTTGCAAAGATTACTTTTGAGACAGACACTTCAGACTCGGAAACTATGTATTCTGTTATGTATGCATTATTAAATTCGTTTGCCAATACATTGAGCATTGAAAAGCATGACATAAAAGCATGCTTGACTTACAAAAGAGAAAACGGCAAGTATGAGCATAAAATCATCATTTATGATTCTGTCCCTGGAGGTGCTGGACACTCACGAAGGCTCGTAACAAATGATGGTGTAGTTTTGAAGAAAGTAATAGAAAATGCAATAGACATTATGAGGAACTGTAATTGTGAGCCTTCTTGTTACAAATGCCTTCGAAACTATGAAAACCAGAAAATTCACGAAATTTTGGATAGGAAGAAAGCATTGGGCTTTTTAGAGTTGTTACTAAAGAAATAAAACAGAAATTTTTACACCAATAATTGATAAGCAGTATAATTAATTGAAAAACAAAAGAAAAAGAGCTATTATTATTCTAGATAAATAGGATGTGTTCTCAAAAACAGAGCAAAAATGGGAGGATATATGGAGAAAACGACAAGAGTATGGTTTGTTCAGTGCAAGCCTTTTTCTAAGAGCGAAATTAAATCAAAAGAATGTGAAGATTTTCAAGAATATTGTAGAAGTAATCGTATATTTGGAATGGGTTGGAATAAAACGGAATTTAATGATTATCTCGGTAAGGAATTTGATTCAAAAATCGCAGATTATTTTAAAAAAACTGTTTCCACAAAGTGTTTTACCCGCGCTCAGAATCTCTATGGCGAAATGAGAGCTCAGGATGTAGTTTTATCGAGATTAAATGGAATTTACTATCTCGGGATTATCTCTTTCACCCCGAAGGTTTCTACGCATGAAAGGCTAACTTGGTATTCGGAAGTCATTGAATGGAAACGACTTGGGGATAACTCGGAGATACCGCACCATGTACGTGGGAAATTATCTGGAAGAAATTATCAAGGTACTGTTGCAGAAATAGATGGATTATCTGCCATATCACTTATTTATTTAGCTGGGATAAAACCTCCTAAGAAAAAGATTAATGAAGATAATTTCTTTGAATCAATTGGGGACGAAGATCTTGAGGATTTAATGGCACATTATATGAGCATAAAAAATAAGAACTATATTATTCTTCCCAGCTCATGTAAAAAGGACACTCCAGACGTTGAATACATAATGTATGATCCAAAAACTGAAAAGAGTATTACGTGTCAAACTAAGGTTAATAAAAAAATCGATGTAAACAGATATTTATCTGAAAAAATTTTTCGGGAATACGAAACTATCTATTTATTTTCTGGGGCAGGGTATGACAAATACGATGGAAATGACTTAAAAAATATTTCAATTGTAAGTCGCAAAGAACTATATGATGTATTCAAGGCGAATAGACACTTTTTAAGTATAATAGAAACATTCTTTGATGTTGAATGATTAGCAACGAGGTTTGAGTCTTTTATCGCGTAGTAATCTGATATTATGCCAACATAAGTTTATATAGCATTTGAGTATCAAGATAAAAATATATTTGATGTATAAGTCTTTAGATCAAAATTAAAAAATTCATAAAAATAAAATTGGGAAGTCCCTTATTTATTGACACTTATCCAATAAGTTTTTGATATTAATAAGCAAGGGAATAGTATATGAAAAAAGGGAAGAAAATTAATATTCTACCGAAAAAGTATACTCTATTCCATTCTCATCGCAAAACTTTGATAATCTTTGGCAACCACTTTTTCCGCCAAACATCTCTAAAAATATGGGTTTTATTTCTTTTTGATCTGGCGACAATAGAGAAAACAATAGTTTGGTATTTTCCCAATTGAAGGAGTATTTATATTCATGCGTGTCCTCTCTTTTGTATGTAATGAAAGGGTCATACCCAAACTCCTGACCAAGAATCACAAAGCGCGCAGATGATAATACGGCTATAATTATTTGTGACTCAAGGGGGGATATTTTCTTATAAAGCATTAACTTCTGAAACGGGATACAAAGACCATTTTCCTCATTAGCCTGTCTAATTATATGTTTGGTTTTGCTCAAAGGAAAAGGTACTTTTCTCTTATCAAAATACTGAACCTTTTGCACATATGCCGGTACCCCATTATCTTCCGGCCAGACAGGAACAATGACTTTTTCTCCAATCAGAATTGTGTCATCATCTGTCTGATAATAATATGTTTTGTCGGGCTCGCCAAAAGAAACACTACAATAAATAACATTATCCAGTGCAATGATAATATTTTTAAGAGGCATATATAGGAAAATAGGAAATAAGAAATCAACAAAAAATTCTAGTTAGGACAAAGAAATGAACTGACAATATTTATGGAAATGCCGAAGCACAAGACCGTGGAAATTCACGCAATTGATTTTGTTTTTGAAAAAATAGAGACGGTGGAAGTTAATCATAACATATATATGAATTTACTCTTAGAATTAACAGCTTTTTCTAGGTTTTAAGCTAAAATGTGGCATATTTTGGACAACTCACATTATGAGATTGACATTGTTTTTTGTATAATTAGATTATGATATCAAAGGAGTCTTTTATGAGTATAAATGATTCTAAACAATTTATTATAGAGAATTAGGCTTGCGCTCATTTAGTGAGTCTAAAAATGAACAGCTTAAGTTTTTTGATGGATTAAGAAGTTATGGTTTAAAAATGGTTGAGGATTTGAAGATAAATGGAATGAAAAAGAAATTATATATAATTGGTTTATTATTACTAATGCTACTAATTACTGGTGGATTCGCGGTTGCATCCCAAGGGCTAGATTTGATTTGGAAGGTGTTCACAGGATTTTTACCTATTTTTAAACCGATAATTGAGCAAAGTTTCAAAGATTATTTGACCTCAGCTTATTTTATTGTTGGTATAATTATTTTTATTGGATCTACTGCAGGGATAGTATTTAGTGTGAAGGAAAGAAAAGTAATGTATATAGTTATTTCAGCTATTCTTTATATAATTTCAATTGTTAGTATGATAAGTAATTTGGCGGTATGTAATATATGAGAGTTAATTCAATACAATTATATATTGATGAAACTAAGAAATGCCTAGCCAATGGAAATAATCTAGCCGCACTTATTGTTGCTCTGACAATTCCAGATATATGCGGTAAAGTATTATATCCAAATGATAAAACTGCAGAAAGATATAAAAAATGGTTTGATTCATATATTGGTGATTATGAACAATCATCGCTAGAAAAGGAAAAACCAGAATCCGAGAGAATGCCATACATGAGTGGGGATGTGTTTTACAAGCTTAGATGTTCAATGCTTCACGAAGGAACAGATGATATTTCCTCTAAAATCCAAGTTGATAATTTTAATCTCCTGTTTGGAAAAAGTGGAAGACTGGAAAGTAAGTCGATTGAACCACGAATCGGTTATATGCCTGATGGTACAATAGGAGTTATTGAGAAGGTTATTACATGGAATATAAATGTATATCAACTATGTGAAAAAATTTTATGGTCAGCTGAAGCATTCTTAAAAAATGAATGCCCAGATGCTACCAAGATTCCAACAATTCAAATATATCCAGAAATCCCATCAATATTTATAGTAAAAAAATGACCGTTACATGTTGATGCGTATACTAACTGCGTATAGTTTTTACGTCTTAAAGACTAATAAAATACTGCGACGGTAGCTATGATTTATAAGCCACATTTTTTGTTACTCGTAGAATAAGGCGATTTTCCCTACCTAAAGGCTTTTTATGCAAAAACAATACAATTACTGGGATAGGGCGATGTTTGCATTCTTTCAGCTCAAATGTAACAGATTTTGGACAACCCTAAACAGAGAATGGGAGTCCGTATGAGCTTGTCCTTGAAACCATAAAGAAAATAGGTTTAAATAATTGGGAAGTGTATAAAAGGAATATCATGGATAAGCTAGCTATATTTATAAGATATAGAATATTATTTTTTAATTTATTCTAAATGTTGTTGATTTTAAATTCTTATCCTCAAGGTTTCAAGAGGTGAAAGTAGCCTCAGATTAAAGCTGCTTCGCTTATGCTTTTTATTCTATTTGTCAAATTAAGGTAAGTCGGTTTAGAGAAATTTAATAGCCTGCGGTGAAAAAATAAGGAAAAATAAGTTTTTAGAAACTTAAAAAAATGCTTGACAGCCAGAATGAGTTTGCGTAAACTTAATATATAAAACAAAAACGGAGGTAAAAGAACGTGGTTAAGACAAACGAAATTTTATGGAAAGTAGAATCAATCATTAGGGGAGAAGTACAGGCGGAAAGAATTATACACTTAATACTTAGTAACGCATATAGATATGCCTGTGTAAATAATCTTATTTATCACAAGAACGATTATCTTTTAGATCAGTCTAAACATATGAATGAGCATATTTCTGAAGGTATTATTTCAAAGATTAATGAGTTGTTAGATGATTTAGGGTTAGATGGAATAAGAGAATTAGTTTACGAATTATTATTTGGAAAATCATATGGGAAGATTTCTCCCATTCAAAACTCAAATAAATTCATTAGTGATTTAGCTTACGAACTATTGGAAATGGAGGGCGAAGGGAATGTAGTTTTTGATTTAGGCTCAGGAATAGGCAGCTTTTTGGCGAATGTGTATAAAAAATCTCAAGACAAAAAAATTATTCTTAAGAATTTAATAGGCGTAGAGATAAATGCTGAACAAGCTAATCTTTCGCAAATGGCTTTATTATTACTAAGCGATGGCTCTGTTTGCCCCAGGATAATAAACTCCGATGGATTAGATGGAGATAATTATGTATTTAACAAAGGATATTCTTTTCCTCCTCTTGGGATGAGAAGCCTATTTAACGAAAAAAGAAGAAGCTATATTTCTGATATATATTTTAGCAACAGTAATTCTGCTGAATGGGTGTTTATTGACAGTTTACTTATGGGGTTAAGAGACTCAAACCCGGGCTCAAGAGCTATAGCAATAGTATCAGGACGAGCACTATTCAATAATTCCGATTTAATTTATAGAAACATGCTGCTAAAAAAAGGCAGACTTGAAGGCATTATTGAATTACCTGCTGGCGCGTTATCATTTACTGGTATCAAAGCTTTTATGCTTGTATTTAGTAATAATGATAATAAAGAGGTAAGATTTGTTGACGCTTCTAATGTTGTTAGTGCTGAAAATAGGAGATATGTTAATTTTGAATTACCTGTAAAGACAATTAAAGAAATGTATTACTCAAAAGATGTAAAAAAGAAGACCATTTCAGAACTAATAAATGTGACAAATTTAACCCCATCAACAATTGTCCTAGACACACTAGATATAAAGAAAATGGAAAATGGGGTTGTATTGAAGGATGTAGCAGGAGTATTATTGGGAAATCAATACACCATATCTATTTTTGATAACAAAGGATTATTAAGCGATAAGAAGACTGGATATAGAATTCTTACTTCAAGCGATATTGAAGATGGTGCTGTCAACTGGGAAAACCTGCAGTCCATTAATTATAAAGACACAAAATTTGATAAATTTGCGGTTAAATATGGGGATGTAGTAGTAACAAGCAAATCATCTAAGGTGAAAACGGTCGTAGTAGATATAGAACCAAAAGAAAAAATATTAGTTACTGGGGGGATGCTTATAATAAGACCTGATCAAACAAAATTGAATCCAACATATTTAAAAATGTTCTTGGACTCAGATGAAGGTAAATCAGCGCTTAAGAGTATTCAAAAAGGAGTTACTATCCTTACTATCAGTGCAAGCAGCCTCTCTACTATTGTAGTTCCTTTAATCGATATGAAAAAACAAGAAGAAAAAGCATATAAATATAACGCAAGATTATCAACATTAATAGCTTATAGAAAAGAAATACAAAGAATTGAGAATTCTCTTACAAATCTACTTAAAGAAGAGGAGGAGGATTAAATCGTGACATATTATTCACAAAGACAGATTGCAGATTTTAGAAGTAAGATACTGGCAAAGATTAACTTTGAAATTGATATAGCAATAAAAAACGATTTTCTAGAAGAGATTTTGGAAAAATATGGTATTTCTATTGAAAATGAAGAGCCACAAATATTGGCAACTAAACGTATGAAAATACTTGTTTTGGGTGGCCTTGCAGGGAAGGTAAAAGATTATCAAGTTGCAGCAAAAAGAAAAGGAATTAATCCAGAAAACATAGAGTTTATAGATTATCAGGATGCTAAAAATCTAAATGCAGAAAGATTGCGCTATTCTTTTGAATACTCAGATATTATATATGGACCCACTCCTCACAAGGTTGAAGGAATGGGGGATACATCTAGTTTGTTATCATTAATCGAAGAAAATCCTAACCAATATCCGAAACTAATAAAAGCATATGCAAATAATAAACTAAAAATAACTATCTCAGGATTTGCAGATTATTTGACAAAAACAAGATACTACGAAGCCATGGCCAATTTGTGATATTTACCAAACTGAATACACATGATAGTATGGAATAATAAAGGAAGTATGAAATGACTGAAAACAAAATAAATAACTATGAGCTGGTGAGGAGGGGACAAACAATTATGGACAATAATACAAGAAAAGAACAAGAAAGAGAAGAATTACATCGTTCTATTTGGAGCATAGCAAACTCATTAAGGGGTGCAGTTGACGGGTGGGACTTTAAGCAGTATGTGCTTGGTATAATGTTCTACCGATATATTTCTGAAAATCTTGCTTCATACATTAATAAAGGTGAAAGAGACGCTGGAAAGTTATCGTTTGATTATTCAAAAATATCCGATGCAGAGGCTGAGGTTGCAAGAGAAGGATTGGTCAATTCAAAAGGTTTTTTTATCCTCCCGTCAGAGTTATTTTGCAATGTTAGAGCCAAAGCATATAATGATGAGAATTTGAACGAAACACTTGAAAGTGTTTTTAAACACATAGAGGAATCAGCAAAAGGAACTGAATCTGAGAATGATTTCACTGGTTTATTTGAAGATATCGACGTCAACTCAAATAAACTAGGCTCAACAGTTGAAAAGAGAAATAAAAAAATATCCCAATTATTAAACGATATAGGTGATATGAAACTAGGTGATTACCAAGATAACACCATTGATGCATTTGGAGATGCTTATGAGTATTTAATGGGTATGTATGCTTCAAATGCAGGTAAATCAGGAGGAGAATATTTCACCCCTCAAGAAGTATCTGAATTGCTAACTAGATTAGCAATAATAGGGAAAACTAGCGTTAACAAGGTTTATGACCCAGCATGTGGTTCTGGGTCATTGCTTCTTCAGTCACTTAAACTTTTAGGAAAAGACAACATTAAGCAAGGTTTCTATGGTCAAGAGAAAAACATCACAACTTATAACCTTTGTCGCATCAATATGTTTCTTCATGATGTTGATTTTGATAAGTTCAGTATTGCATGCGAGGATACTTTGCTTGCACCAAAACATTGGGATGACGAACCATTTGATGTAATTGTCTCAAACCCACCATATTCAATTAAATGGGATGGGGATGACAATCCATTACTAATAAATGACATTCGTTTCTCTCCAGCAGGTGTTTTAGCTCCAAAAGGAAAAGCTGACCTTGCTTTCATAATGCATTCTCTTTCTTGGCTTTCTACTAATGGTGTTGCCTCTATAGTTTGCTTTCCTGGGATTATGTATCGTGGAGGAGCTGAACAAAAAATCAGAAAATATTTAGTTGATAATAACTACATTGACTGCATTATTCAACTTCCTGATAATCTTTTCTTTGGTACATCGATTGCGACTTGCATACTGGTTTTAAAGAAATCGAAAAATGACACAAACATTCTGTTTATTGATGCATCAAAGGAATGTGTTAAGGTAACGAATAATAATAAATTGACTCCATATAACATTCAGAATATTGTAAAAGTTTATAAAGATAGAATAGATAAAGATTATATGGTAAAAGTAGCATCTTATGAAGATGTTAAAAACAATGATTATAATCTTTCAGTTTCTACATATGTCGTTAAAGAAGATACAAGAGAACAAATTGATATAAAGAAACTAAATACAGAAATCGAAGAGATAGTGGCAAGAGAAAATGAATTAAGAGAAGAAATTAATAAAATCATCAAGGAGATAGAAAATGAGTAAACTTGATGATTTAATTAATACATTATGCCATCACGGTGTACAATTTAAATATTTATGGGAAGTTACAGCTTGGGATAAAAAGTTTAATTCAGTAGATAGAAGAAAACAAGCAACAGTTATTGACTATCATTATTTCTTGGCAGGAGATTTGAAAAGTATTGTTAAAGATGACGGAGATATTAAAATACTTACTACTAACATATCGAATCTATATACAACAAAAGAATATGTAGAAGGTTTTGTATCTGAAGGTGAGATTGTATGTTTGCCTTGGGGTGGTAATCCAGTAATTCAATATTACAAAGGTAGTTTCGTTACTGCAGATAACAGAATTGCGACAAGTATAAATACAGATATTTTAACAAACAAGTTCCTTTTCTATGTTTTGATTAATAAATTATATTTAATCTCATCATTTTATAGAGGATCAGGCATTAAACATCCTGATATGTCAAAAGTACTTGATATAAAAATACCCGTTCCTCCTTTATCTGTACAAGCAGAAATTGTGCGAATCTTAGACAATTTCACAGAGCTTACAGCAGAGCTTACAGCAGAGCTTACAGCAGAGCTTACAGCAAGAAGAAAGCAGTATGAGTATTATAGGGATTTTCTATTGACATTTGGTGATGAGGTGCCAATGAAGCCATTGTCAGAAGTCTGTGTATTATCAGCTGGTGGTGACGTCCCGAAGAGGCATTTTTTGAAAGAAAAAACAAATGAATATAAGGTACCTATTTATAGTAATGGAATTGGAGATAATGCACTTTATGGTTGGACTAATGAAGCGCGGATTAATGATCCGTGCATAACAATCGCAGCCAGAGGAACAATTGGTTATGTCGCTTTGCGTAATGAACCTTTTGTTCCAGTTGTAAGGTTAATATGCGCAATTCCCAAAGAGTGCATAAATGTAAGATACTTAAAGTATGCAACGGAAACATTAAACTTTAAAGTGCCTACTTCTGGAATTCCCCAGCTAACAGTACCCATGATAGGGAAGTACAATATTCCTGTCCCTCCCCTCGATGAACAAGAACGCATCGTAGCTATCCTAGATCGCTTTGACGCTCTCTGCAACGACTTAACCAGCGGCATTCCGGCCGAAATTGAAGCAAGACAAAAACAATATGAATACTATAGAGATAAACTTCTAACATTTAAGAAACTGGAGGTTTAGTGATGCCAAATTATAACATTATTACAGAATCTTCTGATTCTACTGTTGTTACAGAGTATAAACCTGTAGTCTCTAAATCAGATTCATATCAAAGTGAAGCAGAACTTGAAAAAGAGCTTATTAACCTTTTAGACCAACAATGCTATGAATATTTGCCAATTCATAGTGAACAAGATTTGATTAAGAATTTGAGAAAACAGTTAGAGTTAGTTAATGAATATTCTTTCAGCGATGAGGAGTGGAATAGATTTTTCAAAGATAAGATTGCTAACCCTAATGATGATATTGCTGAAAAAACGAAAATTATCCAAGAGGATTATCGTCAAGTTTTAAGTAGGGATGACGGGTCTTCAAAAAACATTAACCTGATTGATAAGTCAAATATCTATAAAAATAAACTTCAGATTATAAATCAATATACAGAGACAGAGGGTAATTACGATAATCGTTATGATATTACTATTCTAGTTAATGGTTTGCCACTTGTTCATGTTGAACTTAAAAGACGTGGAGTAGCGCTTAAAGAAGCGTTTAATCAAATCAATAGATATCAAAGAGACTCATTCTGGGCGGGCACGGGATTATACAACTATGTGCAAATCTTTGTGATCTCAAACGGAACCAGTACAAAATATTATTCAAATAGTA
Organism: Firmicutes bacterium ADurb.Bin080; assembly: GCA_002070965.1. GTDB lineage: Bacteria > Bacillota > Clostridia > Christensenellales > DTU072 > MWEH01. The sequence goes on from MWEH01000168.1 coordinate 20,845, forward strand.
CAAGATTCAATCATATCAAAGACTCACAAAGCAAGACAAGGAAGGAAAAAACATCTAACACTTTTGAATTTACTTCGTATTGGGCTGATGCTAACAATAGAATCATTCCAGATTTAATCGATTTTACCAGAACCTTTTTCTCAAAGCACACAATACTTAATATACTGACTAAGTACTGCGTTTTTACTGTGGATAAAATGCTTTTAGTAATGAGACCATATCAAATTGTTGCTACAGAAAGAATTCTAAATAGAATCGAGATTGCAAACAACTATAAGAAATATGGCTCAGTTGAAGGTGGAGGATATATCTGGCATACCACAGGTAGTGGAAAAACACTTACCTCATTTAAGACTGCTAGACTTGCAACTAAGATTCCTTACATTGATAAAGTTTTATTTGTTGTTGATAGAAAAGACTTAGACTATCAAACAATGAGAGAATATGACCGTTTTGAAAAAGGTGCAGCTAATTCAAATAGATCAACTGCTATTTTAAAGAAACAACTTGAAAATAGTAATGTAAAAATCATCATTACTACAATTCAAAAATTATCTATTTTTATTGAAAAGAATAAAGGACATGAAGTATTTAATAAGCATGTAGTTATTATCTTTGATGAATGTCATAGAAGTCAATTTGGAGATATGCATACTGCTATTATCAAAAACTTCAAAATTTATCATCTATTCGGGTTTACAGGTACACCTATTTTTGCGGTTAACTCAACCATGCAAAAGGATGCAAAATTAAGAACAACAGAGCAAGCTTTTGGCAAACAACTTCATTCTTACACAATTGTTGATGCCATTAATGATAAAAATGTTCTTCCTTTTAAAGTTGATTATATCAAGACAATGTCTCTTCCTGAAGATATTGAAGATGAGGAAGTTTGGGATATCGATAGAGAAAAAGTTTATTCTAATCCAGAAAGGATTAAGCTAGTTACTGAGTATATACTTGATCACTTTGACCAAAAAACTTATAGAAATAATAAGTTATTTAAACATAAGGTTGTCATTAATGTAAATGATGTCGTTTCTGCTAGAGATAGAAACCTTGTAAAAGAAGAAAAGCTAACCACTTACGTGAATGGATTTAACTCAATTTTTGCGGTGAGTTCGATAGAAGTTGCGAAACTTTATTATAACGAATTTAAAAAACAGAAGGCTGAGAATCCGCAAAAAGCGCTTAAGATAGGACTTATTTACTCCTATGGTGCAAATGAAGAGGAAACTGATGGAATCCTAGATGAAGAAGTGCCTGATGATACAACAGCATTAGACAAATCAAGCAGAGATTTCCTTGAAGGTGCTATCAAAGATTACAATGTAATGTTTTCTACAAATTACGATACATCTAGCGATAAGTTCCAGAACTATTACAAAGATGTATCACTTAGAATGAAGAACAAGGAACTCGATTTACTCATAGTAGTAAACATGTTTTTGACCGGATTTGATGCAACAACACTTAATACATTATGGGTTGATAAAAATCTCAGGATGCATGGACTTATTCAAGCGTACTCAAGAACAAACCGTATTCTAAATTCGATAAAGACTTTTGGAAATATTGTTTGTTTTAGAAATCTCCAAAAGAAAACCGATGATGCTATTTCCTTATTTGGTGATAAAGATGCCAGTGGAATAGTTTTGCTTAAAGGATTTAAAGACTATTACGAGGGCTATCAGGATGAAAAGGGTATTTTCCATCAAGGCTATGTCAGTATGATAGACGAGTTGAGTGAAAAGTTTTCTCTTAATGAACCATCTATTATTGGTGAGAAAAATCAAAAAGAATTTATTGCTTTATTTGGGGCTATTCTTCGTATGAGAAACTTGCTTTCTTCCTTTGATGATTTTAGTGGGAAAGAACAGATAAGCGAAAGAGATTTTCAAGATTATTGTGGTAGATATCTAGATTTAAAAGAAGAATGGAAAAATAGAAGAAAAGATGGAGAAACTATAGATATTTCTGCTGATGTTGTCTTTGAGATTGAACTTCTTAAGCAAGTAGAAATAAATATTGATTATATTTTAATGCTTGTACAGAAATATCATGATACTCATTGTCAAGACAAAGAAATATTGATTAACATACAAAAAGCAATCGATTCTTCACCAGAGATGAGAAGTAAGAAAGCCTTGATAGAAAACTTTATCAACGGAATTAATGAAATAGATGATGTCATTAATGAATGGCGTACTTATATTGCTGAAGAAAAGGAAAAGGCAATCAAAGAGATTATTGAAAGCGAAAATCTTAAGGAGTTAGAAACTAGAAAGTTTGTATATAATGCTTTTGAAACAGGAAGTGTAAAAACAACAGGAACGGATATTGATAGAGTTTTGCCTCCAATATCAAGATTTGGAAGTGGAAATCGGGACGAGAAACGAAAGTCAGTGTTAGCACGCATTATCGAGTTTTTCGAACGATTCTTTGGGATAGGGTAATACTATAGTAATCGGAATGACTGGTTATAGACATTCCGAAAACTTAACTAGGAGAATAATTCAAAAAAGTTGGAAAATACATGCAAAATCAATGAATTTTGAAAATGCGTGATTAAATACATTAAAGTATTATATTTTTATACGATTTATCGATACGTATTGAGAAGGTATAGAAAAATATGGTAGTAGGAGTAGGAGGAGGTTAATCTCTACAACTATTTAATGCGTAATCGCAGTTGGATTGTATAGTTAAAGACATTTGAAAAGATGATGGGAAATGAGTATTACATTTAGAACTTATATTTTTAAATTTAGCCAAATTGATAGGGAAAAGTAGATTTCACAAAAATCAGAAAGCTAATAATCTACCGAAAAGGTATACTCTATTCCATTCTCATCGCAAAACTTTGATAATCTTTGGCAACCATTTTTTCCGCCAAACATCTCTAAAAATATGGGTTTTATTTCTTTTTGATCTGACGACAAGAGGGAAAACAATAGCTGCGTATTTTCCCGATTGAAGGAATATTTATATTCATGCGTGTCCTCTCTTATGTATGTAATAAAAGGGTCATACCCAAACTCCTGGCCAAGAATCACAAAGCGCGCAGATGATAATACGGCTATAATTATTTGTGACTCAAGGGGGGATATTTTCTTATAAAGCATTAACTTCTGAAACGGGATACAAAGACCATTTTCCTCATTAGCCTGTCTAATTATATGTTTGGTTTTGCTCAAAGGAAAAGGTACTTTTCTCTTATCAAAATACTGAACCTTTTGCACATATGCCGGTACCCCATTATCTTCCGGCCAGACAGGAACAATGACTTTTTCTCCAATCAGAATTGTGTCATCATCTGTCTGATAATAATATGTTTTGTCGGGCTCGCCAAAAGAAACACTACAATAAATAACGTTCTCTGGTGACTTGATATTATTTATAATTTTTTGAAAGTCCTCTCCAGATTTCATATATTTTCTTAGAAAACAGTTGGGATTAAGGATATATGTTTCCATGGCGATTATCCGGTCAATAATTACACCATTTTTCATTGAACCCCCTCCACCATCTTCCAATTTAACAAGTTTTATCTTATCTTCAGGCGTTTCCATAAAAATCCTCTATTATCCCTATTCTTTTAATTTTAAATTATATATCAGTTCCCAAAAAATATTCTTGTATATAAAAAGAATAGTAATAAATAATATCTTTTTCAACCCCAAGTGAAAATTAAGATAAAGGGATTTGTGAGTGAATTTGAAAAAAATATAACTATGAAAGAGTTCATTTATAAAACAAATAAAGCAATTATATTAACAGCATTTTAATCCTGTCGAAACTCAGGGATTTGTGGCATTTTGCGAATTAAGCAATGATTGTCTATGAGTGGTATATATGGTAAAATGAATACAATCGTGAAATGAATTTATTGACATATTAATGTCTTTTTGGAGGAGAAAATGTTAGATTCCCATCTTATACCCAAAACTAAGCCGGCGGCGAACCCGGGACAGATGTATATTTCGGACAAGGTAAGGATTACCGTTATTGCGCCCGAGCTGGTACGATTTGAAGTTAGTGATTCATTTGTGTTCTGCGATGAGGCGACACAGATGGTATGGTTTAGGGATCTTGGGGAGTGCAAGTTTGATTTGGTGTTTAAGCCGGATCATATTATGGTTGTGACTTCGAAGGCAAAGTATTACTACCACAGGAAGAAGAGGGTGGTGGATATTGTTGAAATTGATGGGGAGATAATTAAGACCAAGGAGGGGAATCTAAAGGGAACGGCGAGAACGCTTGATAGAACTAATGGATGGGTGCCCCTTGGAAAGGGCGTTGTTGGAAGAAAGGGCGTTGCCATAATGGAAGACAATAGTTTGATACTTGGCTCGGACGGAATGGTCAAAGAAAGACCATCCGAGAAAGATTACTATGTCTTTGCAACTAAGGATCACCGTAAGGCCGTAAGCTTGTTTTATAGTATTACAGGAAATCAACCCATGATACCTAGATTTGCCCTTGGAAACTGGTGGTCAAGATATTATGCATATAAGCAGGATGAATATTTGGCTTTAATGGATAAGTTTAATGAAAAGGAGATCCCCTTTACCGTGGCTACTGTTGATATGGACTGGCATTATGTCAATCTTAGACGGGATCTCGGAGTGGATAAGGTTGATGGAAGGATTAAGGTATGGCCAAACGGATGGACTGGATATACATGGAACAAAAACCTGTTCCCGGACTATAAGCAGTTTTTAAAGGACTTGAAGGAGAGGAACATGAAGGTTACTCTCAATTTGCACCCTGCTTCGGGTGTTAGATATTTTGAAGAACAGTATCCGAAAATGTGTGAATATATGGGAATGGACCCTGAGGAAAAGAAAACGATTCCCTTTGATATGACTGACTCTGAGTTTATTAACGCATACTTTAAAGTATTACATAAGCCTTTTGAAAGAGCAGGGGTGGATTTCTGGTGGATTGACTGGCAACAGGGCAAGAAGAGTAAACTACCTGGGCTGGATCCACTTTGGGCATGTAACCATTACCATACTCTTGATATTGGGTGGGATGGAAGAAGACCCATTACACTTTCCAGATATAGTGGATTTGGTTCGCATAGATATCCTTTGGGATTTTCGGGAGATACTTATGTTAGCTGGAAATCTTTAAGGTTACAACCGTACTTTACTGCTAATGCTGCAAACTGCGGTTACGCTACATGGTCGCATGACATCGGTGGCCATATGGGTGGAAAACAAGGGGATGATGAACTGTATTTAAGGTGGATTCAATTTGGGGTATTTACTCCAATAATGAGACTTCATAGCACAAAGATAGCGTTAAGTAAGGAACCATGGAACCATCCTTCTGTTGAAAAACAGGCTGTGGAGGCTTTAAGGTTCAGACATAAATTGATTCCATACATTTATTCAGAGTTATATAGGAACTTTTCCGAAGGTAAACCCCTTTGTGAACCTATGTACTATTCAAACCCTAGTAAAGGAATGGCATATAAAGCAAAGAATCAGTACTTCTTTGGAAGTAAACTTATTGTCTGTCCGATTACTTCACCTATGAACAAAAAGACTGGCAAAGCAAAAGTTAAGATATGGCTTCCAAGAGGGGAATACACCGATATATTCACAGGTGAGATATTGACTGGTGGAACATATACTCTTGAAAGGGATATAAATAGTATTCCAGTATTTGCTAAGAGTGGATCAATAATTCCTCTTGGAACAAACGGAGGAAATAGTATAGAGAATCCAAACGAATTAGAGATGTTAGTCTACAGAGGTAGTGGCAGGTTCAAGCTCTATGAAGATAAAGGAGATGGAACAGATTATCTATCTGGGGATTTTGCTATTACTCAATTCAAAGTGGAGCAAACTGAAGATGAACTAAAATTCAAGATATATGCAGTAGACGGAAATGCTTGCCTTGTTCCAGAAACAAGGGATTACAAAGTTATGTTTGCAAACATAGAGAGATATACCGGAGCAGAAGTATTAAAAAACGGTTTGCATATTGATGTTGAAACGGATAAGAGTTCAATTTTTCTTAGAGGCATTAAACCTACTGATGTTATTGAAATCACACTAGTTGGTGTTAAATAAGGGGAAACGGATAAGAGTTCATTTCGCTTTAAGTTTTTTAACCTACTGGTGGTATCATAATCGCACTCGTTGGGGATAAATAGAACGATTTACACTAGAATGTAAAAAGATTAAACAGATAAATTTGGAGATATAAACTATCTCCATTTTTTTTCCACTAGGGGAAATGATTAGTTTCATATTGTAGAGTATGAAGTTTGGAAAGGGCATTTTTTGCCCAAGGCAAGATACTGGTATTGGATGCCCTAAGAAGTTGTGATAATATTAATATTAGTATATTTAGGGAAAATATATAAGTTAAGGCATTAATGAGGGGACATTATGGGGAAGGCTCGATTTATTGAGGGAAGTAATTTTAAGATATTTATTATAGCAACTGTTTTGATCTTTTCTGTCTTTTTGTGTACCTGTTACTGGATTTATTGCAATTATGCTTCATCTGCAGCTGAATATACCATTTCTTTTGAAAGTAACGGAGGAGGAAATATTGATGCTATATCAAAAGGAGAAGGGGAGATATTAGAGGAGCCGTCAATACCCAGCAAAGTTGGATATTCTTTTGGAGGATGGTATATAGACGAGAATTTTGGAACACCTTTCACTTTTTCATCCATGCCCTCCGGGAATGTGGTGGTATATGTAAAATGGGAGCCAAATGAATATACCATATCGTTTAATTCAAATGGTGGAAGTGTGGTAAGCGCAATTACGCAGGATTATGGAACTGTAGTATCCGAGCCAAGCGATCCAACAAGAACAGGCTACACTTTTGATTCCTGGTGTATAGACCAAGGACTCGATACAGAGTATAACTTCACGACGATGCCCGCAGGAGATATTACGCTTTACGCAAAATGGGAGATTGTTATATATGACATATCCTTCAATAATATTGAAAATGCGACGAATGGTAATGTAAATACATATAACATTGAATCTGATACGGTTACACTCTCGGATGCTTTAAAAACAGCATACAATTTCCTGGGATGGTATGACTTAGAGGTTGGAGGTAGCAGGATAGAAAACATAGCCACAGGAAGTACTGGGGATATGGCGCTTTATGCAAGGTGGGAACCCACGCCGTATTCGATTAGTTATAATTTAACCGAAGGAGAAAACTCTCCTTTAAATCCCAGCGTATATACTATAGAATCTAACACGATAATTTTAGAGGATGCGATTCTTGAAGGAGCTGATTTTGTTGCATGGTATGACGAAGAAAATAACATAGTGGATAGTATTCCTGAAGGATCATTTGGAGATATAGTTTTGTACGGAGTTTTTGGGCACAGATATCTGATAACCTATCACTTTGTTCAAAATTCCTTTAATCCCAATGATAATATTTATTCTGATCTAAGCCCCACAATTGTTTTGGAAAATGGATCTAAAGATGGTTACACATTCGTGGGATGGTTCGATGCAGAAAGTGAGGGTAACCAGGTGGAGAGCATCCCCTCTGGAAGCACAGGAGATCTGGATCTTTATGCAAGATGGATAGCTAAAAACAATACTTTAGTGTTTGATGGAAATGGGAATACCAGTGGTAGCATGGCCAATCAAATATTAGCAACCGATGCTACTGCTACATTGACAACTAATTCATATGAGCGTTCCGGGCATAGCTTTGAGGGTTGGGCAGCTTACCCGCTTGCGGAAGTATTATATGCAGATGGCGAAGAATATACAATGGGCCCGGAAGCTGAGTATACCCTCTATGCGATATGGGAGCCCAATACAGGAACAGTGTCATTCAACCCAAGCGGTGGGATGAGCACAATGGGAGATATTAATATTGCCACCGGGGACAATTTGCCGGCTAATGGATTTGTTAGAGAGGGATTCGAATTTGTTGGATGGGCTACAAGCGCTGATGGCGATGTCGAATATTTAGATGAAGAACTGTTTTTTGTGGAAACAGATGAAGAATCATATACACTTTATGCTTTGTGGGAGGAGTTGTACCAAAAAGATGGCACATTTATTTACTTTGGCGAGTATCCTCAGACAATAGCCTCTAGCGAAGCAGTAAATGGGATGGGAATGACTCCCGATCAAGATGGTTATTATACCAGTAGTTATGACAATGAGAGGTATTCGAGAGTAGTAGGAACACCATATACAAGTGGAACATTATTCAGTGATGGCATAACAGAGGTCCAAGAAGGTGTTGTATATTATTTCAAGGTTGAGCCTATTAAATGGAGGATAGTTAGTGAAACAGATGGAGTTGCTTTCTTAATATGTGAGAACATCATTGTTAATAAGGGAATTGACGATGATAGTAACAACTATGAGGAGAGCGAAATCAGAGCTTGGCTTAACGGGGAGTTCTATAACATTGCCTTTAGTGAACTTCAAAAGTTACTTTTAGAAACAACGTTAGTTGATAATAGCGAAGAAAGTACTGGAGAAATACCAAATGAATATGCCTGTGCCGATACCAATGATAAGATATTCCTTCCCAGTTATTTTGAAGTGACAAATGAAGACTACGGGTTCGTGGACGATGAGGACAGGCTCAGAGTAAGCAGTGATTATACTAGAGCAAACGGAGTAGTTGCTATTTATGAAACCGGCCCATGGTGGTTGCGCTCGCCAAGTACATGGAACCTTATTGAAGAAGAACTTGGTAACAGCCATATTTCGCAGGGAGGAGGCACCGGATATGCGTTCTCAGTAAATGCGAATCAAGGCGGAGTCGTCCCTGCTTTGACTATTTCCCTTCAACAAGGTTTTGCAGATATACTTTTAGACAAAAACATAGAAATTGCCGGTAATGTTTTGGGAGAGGGAAGGTCTTTTGTGGGAGATGAAATTACTATCTCTGCTACAACCAATGATGGGTTTACCTGGCTTGGCTGGTATGAGGGAGAGACAAAGGTATCCACAGGAGATGAGTTGACGCATACTTTTATACTATCAGGAGATACGTCACTTGAAGCAAGGTGGCAGGGGTATCAAGGGGATATAACGTATCACTCAAATGATGGTTTGGAGTTAACTTATGATTTTTCGATCAGATCTGCGGATACGTTGCCTACAAAACATTTTACCAGTGAGGATTTCATGTTTGCCGGTTGGGCAACAACAGCTGACGGAGAAGTTGAATATACCGATCGTCAAGCGTTTATAGTAGAGAATGAGGAACAACACTATGACTTGTATGCTGTATGGCTGGAATTCGTCAGAGACGGTGATTACATCTGGTTCGGGATGTATCCACAAACCTTAGCTGAGAGCGAAGCCGTAGACCAAATGGGAGATATTCCTGACTCTAAAGGGTACTTTACAAGTAGCTATGACAATGAGAAATACGCCGCAGTAGAAGGGTTTGTACTTTATGATTACGTGGATTTTACGTTTAGCGATGGTTCGCTAATTACAGGAGGACAAACATACTATTTTAAAGTCGAGCCAATAAAGTGGAGAATACTAAGTGAAGAGGGTGGAAAGGCTCTTCTGGTTTGTGATAACGTAATAGAAAACAGGAGATTCAATGAGTTTTATCAGGGAGATATAGAGGGTATATATGCAAATAACTACGCTGAAAGTGAGTTGAGGGTATGGCTAAACAATGAGTTCTATAATACAGCCTTTACTTCATTTCAAATGTCATTTATACAAATGACTGAAGTAGATAACAGCAAGGAAACCACATGGCAAATTTTTGATGATAATCCATATGCATCAGAAGATACAACAGACAATATTTTCCTTTTAAGCTATGCAGATGTTCAGAATGTAGATTATGGTTATACTAGCAACGACGATAGAGTTTTGATCGGCACTGATTATTCGAGAGCTTCAGGAACAAATACAGCAGAATATGGGGGTTCCGAATGGTGGATGCGTTCACCGTGTTCTTATAATTCAAAAGAAGTAAGCTGCGTTAGCTCAGAGGGAGAAATAAACAGTATACGAACTGTCAATGTGCCTTACGAGGGTGTTGTCCCTGCTATGACTTTTGTTTTGGAACTGGTTTAGCAGGGAATTGAATAAACATACAACGTAAAGGAGATCTGTCCCTTTGTCTTTGTAAAGAGATTCAAAGGCAAAAAAGATATTGCCGATAAATTATATGATATCCTCTTTAAGGAGATAATTTTCGACAACATAGTTGATGTTATGAAAGGAAAGAAAAGAATTTAGCGTAAATTCCCAAAGTAAGTTCCACAGTGATACCCGTAGTGGAAGTTAGTATGAGAAAAGTGGAAGTTAGTCTGGGAAGGAAGATAGAAATATGAGGAAAAGAGGCATAAAGGGGATATTTTTTGCAGACTAAAAAGAGTCTGGAAAAGCATTTCCCAGAGTAAGTTCCACTGAGGTGGAAGTTAGTATGAGACTAATTTACCTTAAGTAGTTTAGGAGA
>MWEH01000169.1 GCA_002070965.1 Firmicutes bacterium ADurb.Bin080
ATGATAAAATTGTTCTACAGATTGATTCGTATTTTGCAAGTAGTCAATTATGTAGCGTATGTGGGTATAAAAATGAAGGAGTTAAAAAGTTGTCTATCAGAAAATGGGAATGTCCTGAATGCCACACTATTCACGGAAGAGATGATAATGCAGCTATGAACATATTAAATGAGGGGCTTAGATTATTGAGTACTTAAAAAAGAATACTACTGTAGGGACTACAGGAAGTTACGCCTATGGAGATGGAGAATACGAAGTCTATGAAGTAGGAATCTCAACACTTTAGTGGTGAGAAGTTCAAGAGGTATAAAATGAAGCATAGAATTAAACTTGGAGTTGTTTGTCTAACAAGAAACACTTTTGACTTTCAGGCTGCAAAAGATATGTATGACAAAGTGCTTTTAGATTTGGAAAAGCTTGAGAACGTTGAAATTATCTCAATAAGAGAAACTGTAATGGAAACACCCGAATCAATAGATGCTGGGAGAGTATTTGCGGAAAATTCAGTTGATGGGCTAGTTATTATAAGTGGGACATTTCATCTAGGACATCTTTTGCTGGAAATAAAAAAGACTTGCGACAAACCAATTCTTCTTTGGGCGCTTCCAGAGCTTCCATATAATGGAGGAAAAATCCGACTCAACTCTGCTTGCGGAGTAAATCTAAATGCATCAAACTTAATTAAAAGTGGCATTAATGATTTTGTATATCATATCGGGTCTAAAATTGATGAAACTTGGGTAGACGCAATACGAATGATAGTTGCACTTCGAGGGAGCAGAATAGGTATCGTAGGTTATCGCGCACATGGTTTTTTCAATGTCGGAGTTAATGAACTGGCTCTTTACGGTAAGTTTGGAGTAATTGTTGATCACTATGAACTTTCCGATTTATACAATGAAATTTCAACTGAAACTGAGCGTTATCTCGATAAATTAAATAGCACTTTTGTTTCTACTGAGGTGCCCCAAGAAAAAAAGGTTAAAGTCGCTTCTCTCGCCTCAGCTTTCAAGGTTTTCATGGAAAAGCGCAATCTTCAAGCTCTAGCTATAAGATGTTGGCCGGAATTTGCTGCAAATTTTGGAATCGCACCCTGTGCATCAATGTCCCTAGTTCAGGATGATAACTATATTGTTGCTTGTGAAGGTGATATCGACTGCACTATAACTATGATTTGCCATCAAGCAGCGGGAGCAAATAAACCTTTTATGGCTGACATCAGTCAAGTTAATCTTGAGGAGAATTCCGCCCTTCTCTGGCACTGTGGAGTCGCTCCATGCTCTTTGCGAGATGATAAATCGGTCTGCACTTTAGATTCCTATCATGCAGCAGGCAAAGGTATGACTGCAGGGTTTGTTTTAAAAACAGGTGAAATAAGCGTAGCCCGTCTTGATTCAATTAATGGTAGTTATAGGCTTTTCCTAGAAAAGGGGACCTCCCTTCCAATGGACAAATTACTTACAGGAACTTACGCTAAGGTAGAGTTCTCTCACCCTATGAAAGAAGTCTTTGATAAAGTAGTTTACACAGGTATCGCACACCATGTCTCCATGGTGTATGGAGACTTTAACGATGTATTCAAAATCTTCGCCAGGTTGAAAAATATAGAAATACTGTAACACTCTGAATCTTTGCATATAAGTAGGCTCTTTTTTTATAGATACTAAGCTCAAAAACTAATAGTTTATATACGGTTAGGAAAATATGATAAGAGAATTAAGAGAAAAAAATCCCCATTTAAACATACAAACCTCCTATGAGTTCAGTCCCTTATATCGAAGGCTCGGAGGAGATTCTGCAGATGTTATTGCTTACTCAGAAATTTATGTGCCCAATTCGGAGGAAAATAAATATATTCCTTCTGATCCAAATTTGGAAAACATCCCTTTAATAACTAAAATACAAAAAGATATATTCGACTATTCCAATATCCAAGCAGGATGGTGCTTTGGATCTGGCATTTCCATGAATGGAATGGAGTGGCATAAATCAAGTGAGGTAATAATTGCTTGTACTGACATGATTCTGTTTCTAGGCAATTTTGGGGATATAAAAAATGATGAATATGATAGTAAAAATGCTCTCTCTCTTTTTTTGAAAAAAGGAGAGATAATTGAATTATACCCTTTGACCCTTCACCTTGCCCCTATTCGCGTTTCAGGGCCTTTCAAAGCTGCAATAATTCTCCCCAAAGGAACAAATCTCCCAAGGCCCGAAGGCATTGAGGGAAACTACAGAGCAATTAACAAATGGTTAATTGTTCATCCTGAAAACTTGAAGGCCGTTGCACAGGGAGCAAAAGTTGGGATAATCGGAAAGAACCTTTATGTAAATCCAATTATTGAGGAGTAAATATATGTTCTTAAAATATCAAAAACTAATCTAATTAATTTTCGCTAATATATGGGAAGATGAAAGACGAATCTACTTTAATCTTATTAATTTTTTGTTGATAAAGGGAAAAATGAAAGACAAATCTACTTCAATCTAATTAATTTTTTGTTGATATAGGGGAAGATGAGGGACAAATATAAAGCAAATATAATAAATTTTCTATTTATCGTAGGGATGATTGTCTCTTGGGCAACTTACTACATTATTTCAAAATGGACGGTTGACTATACTGGTTCAGTCTTTCTAACTGGCCTTTTTTTAAGAGGGTCCGCGTTCATCTTTTTAACTATATACATATTTGTTAAAAAAGAGTTCAGGCATATTTTCAAGTTAGGGAAAGCAGGTTTTATATTACTTCTAATCGGGTTACTTGGGTATCTATTAGATTTATTTGCTAACCTTGGATTCAGCCATGGAACAGTCAGTACTGGTACAGTGCTTTTAAAGCTAGATGTACTTATGGCTAACTTTGTTAGTGTAATAATAATAAAAGAAAAGCTCTTTTTATCTGACTGGATTAGCACCATTATTATGATAATTGGAGTAATCCTCGTATTAGATATTGACTTTTCATCTATGACTTTTAATTGGTATGATCTCTTCTTCATTCTCAGTGCAATGGCAGTAACAACCAATGCCTTCGTAATTAAATTTACTCAAAAGAAATTTAAAATTAACCAGGATATAATTGGATACTACAACAATTTTGTAGTAATGCTTCTTTTCCTTTTTACTGCACTAATTAGCGGAGATATTAGTACCATTTCGAATATCAATGCCCCTTACTGGTTCTACTTGTTAATTCTCTTAGGAGGCCTAGCTCAAGGGTTAATTTATGTCTTCTATTACCGAAATCTGAGAGTTTATGAGGTTTGGAAAGTTAAACTTTTTTTACTCTTTATTCCAATAGTGAGTTCAATTATCGGATTATTCGCTTTTGGAGAGACCTTTTCATGGGTAAAAATTTCGGGTATCATTGTAATACTTACAGGTTCAATTGTTATACTTCTTAGAGGTAAAATCAACCATAAAAGAATCCAAACAGCTGTGCTTTTTAACTCATCTGTTTTATCTACCGAAGATAATAACGAATCAAATAACGACAAATATGATCCTCCTGCTGATGATTTAGAGGGGAAGTGAAAATGAGATTAGTAAAAGTATCAAAACGCAAATAGGTTTAATGCTTGAGATTTAGAGGAGAAGTGAAAATGAAATTAGTAAAAGATCAAGGAATATCTCTTTATTACAAAGACTTTCTTGTTTTTTCACACACTAGTGACAAGCCCTTTGTCACGGCGGATATTTGGGAGAGCAAAGTTAAGCGCTTTCTTGGAAAATTTGAAGAAAAGGGAGAAATAATTGAAAAGATTGCTCTAACAGAATCGAATGTAATTAGTGAGACAGATAAACAAACTGTAATTGTTTTCAAAGAGGGAAGTATATCTTTGACTATCACATTTGAAGAAAAAGAAAATTATCTAAAGCTGTTTTTTGAATCAAAAAGTGATTGTGGTTTCTCCTTTATATTTCCAGCATATCCGGATGAAGGCATATTCGGAGGAGGAGAACAGTATCGTCAATTAAATCTAAAAGGTGAAAGAGTAGTTAACTTAGTCTCCGAGCACATTAAAGTAAAGCCTATTGCACAGAAAATTCTTTTTAAGAAATTATATAAACCCAAGAAGCATTCAGAGATATCTTCCTACTCTCCTATGTGCACATTTGTTTCGAGTAAAATTTATGCTATTAGATTTAACGTATCTTCATATGGAGTTTGTGACTTCTATAACTCATATAAATCCGTCTTTTCCTTCCAGATTTGCCCTAAAGAAGCTACCTTTTTGAAAGAAGAAACATTTGAAAATATAGCAGTTGCTCTAGCAAAAGACATTCCTAACAGACAATATCTCCCAGCTTGGTGCTATGAAGGAATGATTTTGGGTGTCCAAGGAGGGAGAGAAATTGTTACAGAAAAAGCCCTAAAGATGTTAGACGCGGGAGCAAATATTTGTGGTGTATGGTGCCAGGAATGGTCGGGACAATACGTAACTGCCGCGGGAAAACAAGTTTATTGGAATTGGGAAGTAGATAAAGAAAGATACCCAGACCTAAAAAAAACCATCTCCTCTCTAAAAGAAAAAGGGGTTCATTTTCTCGCATATATTAACCCTTATTTGATTGTGGATGGCCCTATGTATAATGAATGCAAAAATAAGGACTATTTAGTAAAACGAAAAGATGGATCAATATACCTTATTAAGTCAACCACCTTTGACGCTGGAATGATGGACTTAACAAATCCCGGAATGGTGTCTTATCTTAAAAATACTATAATCAAACACAATATGCTTGACCTCGGAATCGAAGGATATATGGCTGACTTTGGAGAATATCTCCCCCTTGATTCAGTGCTTTTCTCGGGAGACCCAAAACTATTACACAATGAATGGCCTGTCATATGGGCAAGAATTAATAGAGAAGCTATCGAAGAAGCTGGGCTTTCTGATTCCGCCTTCTTCTTTACTAGATCTGGATATGATGGAGCGCAATCTTATTCTCCCATTATGTGGAACGGAGATCAACATACCGACTTTTCAATAGATTATGGTATGCCTTGCGTTATGCCCGCCTCATTTAATTTAGGTTTTTCGGGATTGTGCGCAATTCACTCTGATGTTGGAGGTTTTATCAGCTTTGGACCTCTTAAACGGGATGCCGAGCTCTTTATTCGTTGGATGGAAATGAACACTTTTTCTCCCTTAATGCGCAGCCACGAAACTATTCGTCCGGATGTCAATTGTCAGTATGATGACAAATTTGTTCTTCCCCACACTGTCAATCTTACAAATATACACGCTAAACTTGCACCATATATAAAGCATGTTATGGAGGAAGCAAAAAGGGGAATTCCTACAATTAAACCTGATTTCTATTTAAATAATGACTTCAGTTCCCACCAAGATGAGTATTCATATTTCTTTGGAAATGATATTTTCGTGTCCCCGATAATACAAAAAGGGCAACTTAATAAGGAAGTTTATTTACCTGACGGAGATTGGCTTCATTTCTTCTCAAAAAAACAGTATTCAAAAGGGAAAAATAATATTGAGTGCCCACTAGGGTGTCCTCCCGTTTTTTACCGAGCAGACAGTGCATTTGCTCCTTTATTCGCCTCAATAAAGATTTAGTGGATCATTGTTTTTCTAGTTTTACTTCAGAGGAGCCGTCAGCCCAAAGCTCGGCTTCCTTTTTTCCTGTTGCGATTTCTATATCCTTCCTTTCATCTTCGCTTAAATTCTGCAACGTGCCTGATAGTTTGAAACTATCGATTCCTTTAATAACGGAATCATATCTTTTCTTGTTAATTCTGTTCAGTAGAGCAAATACAAGGGTTATTGTCAAAAGAACAGCCGGGACAATTATAAATAGCCATTTAATCCCCGAAACAATCCCAGACTGAGCGTATGTTGCAGGATCAAAAGTATCCGATGAAGTTTTCAAAATATTATATTCGTTTTGGTCAAACCCCATAGCTGATAATCCAAAACCTAAAATAAAGATTGATAGACCACTCGCTGCCTTCCTTAAAAAGGTGGTAATCCCACTATAAACCCCTTCTCTTCTCTGTCCTGTTTGAATCTCATCTAGATCAAATATATCAGTAAGCATGGACCAAGTTGATAGATTTCCGGCAGAAGCACCAAGAGCGATTAATAGAGCACAAAGTATAAGCCAAATAATAGACGTGGTTGTATCAAAGAAAATAAAGATAAAACAAGTCAGGATCCATACAGGGATTCCTATATATAGTGGGAATGCTTTACCTTTCTTATTTGCTATCGCTCCATGCATCAACATAAACAAAATTTGTGCTACAAGCAATACTCCCATCAAAAGTTCATAATCTTTGTATTTCATAACAACTATATCTACATAAAAAATAAAAAGCGCCAAGACAAGATCGATTGCTATTTGAAAACTTAGGAAAATGCCTAAAAAGTTTCTGTATGGTTTATTTTTGAATACTGAAAGCCAATCCTTGATGGTAATCTTTTCTACTGGTGGAAGATCTTTCTTTTCCTTTGTTCCAAGATAAGCAAAAAGCCAGCCTAAACCAAATATCACCGCGAGAACAACAGCCATTACCAGATATCCGTATACTTGATTGGATCCAATCGTATCTCCGCCAACTCCTTTTATTATCATCCCTGGGACTACCGCGCAAACTAGTGACGCGGCGCCTGACATCATCATTCTAATTGTCGTAAATCCAGTCCTTTCGTTGTAATCTGAAGTCATGTCCGAAAGTATGGCATTGTAAGGAACCATCACTATGGTGAATGCAGTACAGAAAAACATGTATGCAAACACATGATAAATAATTCTTCCGGTTACTCCGGGTATACCAAAAGAATAAAACAACATAATAAAAGATAAGACCACTGGAATTATTCCAAACAAAAAGTAAATACGTCTTCTCCCAAATTTTGACCTTGTAGAATCGGAAAATCTACCCATTAACGGATCAGTGATGGCATCCCATAATTTCCCAGCAAATATTATTGCGGTTGTAGCAAGAACTGGTATCCCTTCCACTAACACCAGGAAGTTCATGTAGAGGAGGGAAAAAACTAAAAATGCTCCTCCCCCGTAAATATCACCCATTCCATAGCAAATCTTTGCTTTAATGTTTTTCATAATACTACCCCCTTAACGAAATCGTTTATTAACGCCATATTTTCGTTGGTTCATTAGATAACTAAATGATGATTTACTCCTGGGCTTCGTATCCTAGTTCATTTGATATTCTTTTTGTAGTCTTTATTATTTCTCTTATAATTCTTTCTATTTTCGTTTCGTTCATTCTGCTTATCGGGCCAGATACACCTATTGAGTAATTACATTCCCCTTTATTGTTAAAAATCGGCGCAGCAACACATCTGACATCCAGTGACAATTCCGCGTTGTCTATTGCGTATCCTTGATTTCTTATTTTATCTATTTCTTGAATCATTTCCTCTTTGTTTTTTACTGTGTTATGCGTATATATTTCATATTGGAGTTCTTCGAACATCCTCTCTTTTCTGACCTCGCTTGCAAATGCAACCAGACATTTTCCTACCGAAGAAGCATGCAGGGGCTCCGTAGATCCGATTTTTGCGTTTGCCATCAAAATACCTGATGCTGCTATTTGGTCTATTACCACTGCCCTATTGTTTGATACCACACATAAATGAACCGATTCGCCAAGTATTTCGCTAAGTCTTTCCATGTGAGGACGAGATACACCCGCAGCACTTAAACTGCTGTAATATCTATCTGCAAGTTTTAGAATAGCCGGGCCTAATTTATACTGAGCCGTATCAGGGTTTTTCTCTACAATGTTGTCAGGCATAAAGGTTTCCATTATTCTAAACGCCGTACTTTTATTAACATTTAGAGCTCCTGCTATCTCCGTAACCCCGGCACATTTTCTGGATGCGAGATACATAAGCGCATCCACTCCTCTCTTCAAAGATTGACTCATTTAAATCCCCCTTACTATATATTTAGTTCAATTCCTCATGAAATCTGAGTTTTTGTTATCCCCTCTTATCACCCACTCGGATAAATACTCTTTTGCATCGAGCAAGTTTTTAATTTCCCCCTTATCACCCACTCGGATAAATACTCTGTTGCATCGAGCAGGCTTTTTATTTCCCCCTTATCAACCTACCCGATGCAACTTTGTATTCTTACAAATAGTTTCCAATAATGAAATTCTGAAGCCTCTTGTCTTTCACTTCCCCTTGCACTAACTCTTTAAAATCAGGATAAGAAAAAATTGCCTTAAGAATTTCTTCATCTGTTTCCTGGAGAATCTCTTCCATACTCCTATGGGTATAGTTGCTTATTGCCTGAAGCCTTTCTCTACTCTGCTTTTGGCTGGCTTTTCTCGCTTCAGGATACCCTGCACCAAATTCATCCTGGAATAATTTATCAAAAATGATTTTCAGATTGAGATTAGCAGCCCAACCAAAACCTTTGTTCAGCGGAAGAGATATACAATTCCCTCCGTTAATTTGGCTATATAGCCATGCATCTAGTGGATCAACTATTAATCCTGTGTATACACAGGGATACTGCATTGAAGCGATTAGAAATCCTTGACCAGTTCCACATCCTCCGACAACAAAATCCACAGCTCCAAGGTTTATAAGAATTGCTGCCATCAAACTGGTATGAATGTAAGTTAATTCGGATGGGTTATTATCCCCCGCTTTCATTCCAACATTAAAAAGATCAAACCCCCTGTTTTCCAATGCTTCCACTATCATAGGATTCTTGTCTCTAGCCGAAACCTCATTAATTATCGCTATTTTCATTTTTCATCCTCCATTTTTTTCCTTCTTATGCAAACGATCTTGTAAATTGGAAAAATATCTTATTTTTTCTTCTTGAAGAAAATACTTAACACGCCCTTTTTCTTTGGAACTGGTTTATCCTCATAACTATCTAAGATAATCTCAGAGTTCTTTTTTGAGGAGTCAATTGCGGCAAGTGCAAATTTCAGGACTTCTCTACCTTTCTCCCCCGTCAATATAGGATCTCTGTCATATTTTATGCAATCTATAAAATCGTGGGTAGAATTAATAAACGCATCCTGCCAGTCACAAGGGTCATCCCTGAACTCGGTCATTTTCCCGTCCTTATACATTATGAGAGGAGCAACTGGGAGCATCTCAGCGGTACACCTAGTTAACCACAATATGCCCCTTGAACCAGTTATTTCCATTCTCTCATCGCATGTGTAATATTTTCCCTTGATATATAGGTCCTCGGAAGCCGTTATATCCCATACTCCGTATACTTTCTTGTCTTTATACTTCCACATCACAACTGCAGGAGAATCTTGGGTAACGCCTGGAAGAACAGGTGTTTCATCGATCCAGGCCGATACCTTTTCTACATCACCAATCAAGTCAATAAAAATTGAAAACTTATGGTACCCATCATCAAAAACAACCGGGCCTCCTCCTGACAGTGTTTCATTCAATCTCCAAGTCCAGGATAACGGATCAACCTTCCAACCGGTCGGTGGCAGTTCAACTTCGGCTGCACCCCCCATTTTTGCTCTCATCTTAGCGGCTGGAACATTTATCGAACATAATCCCCCGTTATTCATTTTATATCTAACCCCCTTTATCTCCCCAATTTCTCCCTCTGCAATTAATTTTTTCGCTCTAAGATATGGGGGATAATGGACAAAATTTTCAAAAACTTTCAGTTTTACACCATTCTCCTTTGCCGCAGCAATCATTTTATCGCATTCCTCAAGATTCATTGCCATAGGTTTTTGAACAGATACGTGTTTTTTTGCGTTACAAGCTTGGATTGTTAAAGCACAGTGCAAATGATGCGGAACTAAAATTTCCACTCCTGTCACATCCGGGTCATTCAAAACATCCTCGTAGGTATCATATACTTTCTCGATACCATATTCCTTGGCAAAATCTTCAGCGGCAGTTTTTTTCTTGTCATAAACTCCGTAAAGAACTGCATCATCGCGATCTTTGTATCCGGCTACATGCAGTGTCGCTATCCTTCCACAACCAATTAGTACAAATTTCATTTTTTCCATGTGACTTCTCCTCTATTTCCTTTCAAGATGAAGCATATGCGAGTATATATGATAAATTCTTTTGCTAATTTAATTTTTCAGTTATTTGTGAAATATTTCTTAGTTGTTTTAATCTTTCAGTTATTTGGGCAATATTTTATATAGTCCCATCCCAAGTAGATACTTTTGTAGATTTCATTTCATGTTCATCAAACCAATGGGAAGTTACTGATTTTGACTCGGTATAGAAACGATATGCATCTTTACCTAAGCAGTGCAAATCCCCGAAGAAACTGTCCTTATGCCCCGAGAACGGAAAGACTCCTATTGGAACAGGAATTCCTACATTTATCCCGACCATTCCTGCGTGAGTGTTCTTTGCAAACTCTCTGGCATAATATCCGTTTTGGGTAAATATGACCGATCCATTTCCATACGGAGAATCGTTCATTATCTTAATTCCCTCGTCAAAATCCTTTACTCTCTTTATACATAACACGGGTCCAAATATCTCTTCTGTCCCAACGCTCATTTCCGGAGTAACATGGTCGAGTACTGTCGGGCCTAAATAAAACCCTTTTTCAAACCCGGAAACACTCACCTTTCTTCCATCCAAAGCAAGTTTTGCACCTTCCGATATCCCTTTTTCTATCCATGCAAGAACTGATTGCCTGTGTTCTTCTGAGTACACTGGGCCAAGCTTTGAACTCTTATCGTATGCAGGTCCAATTTTTAATTCCTTTGCTAGTTCCACAATCTTCGCAACCAATTGGTCAGCTATGCTTTCCTCTGCTACCACTACTGGAAGCGCCATACATCTTTCTCCAGCGCATCCGTATGCAGCGTTTATTATTCCTGCTGCAGTCCTATCAATTGGAGCATCCGCGAGCACAAGTGCATGATTTTTTGCTTCACAAAGGGCTTGTACTCTCTTTCCGTGAGCAGCGCCAGTAGAATAGATATGCATCCCAACCTTTGTGGATCCTACAAATGAAATCCCTTTAATTGTTGGATTAGTAAGGAGCTCGGTGGTTACTTCTCTATCACAAGAAATGACATTCAAAACGCCATCAGGGAGCCCCGCTTCTTTATATAGTTCAGCAATTCTGAGACTGGTAAGAGGTGTTGCTCCAGACACTTTCATAACAATAGTATTCCCGGCTGCAATGCAATTTGGGGTCATCCATCCCATTGGAATCATAGCTGGAAAATTAAATGGGGAGATGCCACAAAAAACTCCTATTGATTCTCTGTATAGGACTGTATCATATCCTTTTGATGCGTTCATGAGAGCATCACCTTGCATCAAAACAGGCATATTAATTGCAATTTCCGTTCCTTCGATTGCTTTTAGAACATCCCCTTTTGCTTCGCTATAGACTTTTCCGTGCTCAGTTGCAACGAGAATTGAAAGTTCCTCCAAATTTGCTTCAAGAAGTGCTTTTAATTTGTATAGAACCTGAACTCTCTTCACTACCGGAGTGTCCGACCATGCCGGGTAGGCAGCTTTTGCATTGTCAATGACTTCCCTGACTTCTTCAAGAGTAAGTCTTGGGCAATTTGCAATTTGTTCCCCGGTTGAAGGATTAAATACTTTGTAAAATTTATCTGTAGCTGAATTCTTAAACTGATTATTGGTAAAATATTGTAAGGTTTTCATTTTTTCCTCTCATTAATCTATTTGTATTTGTTCTTTTTCTCTTTTCAAGTAAAGGAGAGAATTACAAAGTCTCTTCTTTTATACTGTTTTCATATGTTTCTCTTTTTTCTGTCATATATGACGGAATTGGGACATCCCACCATCCAAAGGCTTTTCCTCCGGTATACGGATATTCTCTGCTGACTTCGGAAACGATAATTGCAGGTTTATTCTTTCGGGTTGCTTCCTTCAGTGCCCCAGCGAAAGAATCTTCAGTATTCGCCTTATAAGCGTCTATTCCAAAAGCTTTCCCTATTTCATAAAAGTTGGGGGAATATGGTTTATTGTCCCTCTCAAAGTCATTTCCAAAGGCACAATCTTTCCCAAGAACATCCATCTGAAGATCTCTGATTGCCATCCAACCGCTGTTGTCGGCAAGAACTATTATGATTGGAATGTTGTATTGAGCCATTGTAGAAAGCTCCTGCATAATCATCATAAAATCACCATCTCCCACTAACGCGACAACCGGAGAATCCGGGGAAGCAAGCTTTGCTCCCATTGCAGCAGGCACTGCCCATCCCATAGTGGAAAAACCACCTGTTGTAAGGTTACAATAAGGTTTCTTATATTCGTATTCCTGAAAGAGTTGTGCCTGAGTGTTTCCCGAAGACGTCGAGATTATCGTATTGTCGGGAAGGGTCTCGTTCATCACGCCAATCATCCCCGAAATCGTCATTTTTTCGGCTTTTAGTTCTCTCTTTCTATTCTTATACTTTTTCCAGTCGGCTTTAAGTGCTTCAATCTCCTTAAAATAGAGCTCCCTGCTCTTTTTTACAATATCAGCAGAGTTGAGTTTGTCCAACACATCCCTCATATCAGCAACAATTCCTACATCTGCTCCGTAGTTTTTGCCAATTTCTGATGGATCTATATCAACATGTATCAGTTTCGTATCCGGGAAGTTAAAACTTACACCTTTGCGGTATGAACAAGTGGTCTCATCAGCAAACCTAGTTCCAAGTGCAAGTACTACATCAGCTGAACTACACACGCTTAAACCGACCGGTGTGCCTTTCGATCCGGTATGGAAGCAATATAACGGGTGAGTTTCATCAACGGCCCCTTTTGCAGCCAGAGTAGTTACTACGGCAGCCCCCCATTTTTCAGCAAGAGCTAAAATCCTATCAGAAACACGAGCTTTTAAAGCCCCTCCTCCAACAACAATTACTGGTCTTTTTGCACCATTCATTATTTCTATGGCTCTGGAAATAGAGCTGCTATCTGCAGAAGGTAGGGAAGTTGTCTTATTCTTTTCCGGAGGCATAAGAGACACATTTGCATATTCCGCTTGAACATCCATAGGAAGAGTAACTACACAAGGTCCTGGCCTTCCACTTAACATCTGATTAAAAGCCCTGTGCACAATTTTCGGGAGTTGTATGGTGGCCTCTGCTCTCCAGCTTCTTTTACTTAGCGGCTCCAAACTTCTTACAATATTACTGTCTGCATATCTTTCAACTTCCTGTAATACTCCCACACCCTTCATTCTGACATGTGTGTCCCCACACAATTGCAAAAATGCGGTTGAATCAACATATGCCGTACCTAGTCCAATTGCAGTATTCAAAGATCCTGGGCCAAT
Organism: Firmicutes bacterium ADurb.Bin080; assembly: GCA_002070965.1. Lineage (GTDB taxonomy): Bacteria > Bacillota > Clostridia > Christensenellales > DTU072 > MWEH01. The sequence goes on from MWEH01000169.1 coordinate 13,282, forward strand.
AGAGGCAAATGTAGCAAGAGGTTTTCCGGAAACCCGGTAATATCCATCGGCTATAGCTGTCGCAGTCTGCTCATGTTTTACCTGGATATACTTTATATTTCCTTCTCTTTCTTCCTTTCGTATTGCATCAAACAATCCAAGGACCCCGTGACCAGGAATTCCTAGTATGTAAGGGACCCCCTCCATTACTAATTGTTTTACAACTATTTCTCCGCCGGTTAGTTTCATAACATTCCTCCGAAATTATATCTATATACCTCGATTATATGTTTACAAATATTTAGAGTCAATACAAGCTGGCAACCTCGGTTGCGTCATAGGCAACCAAGTTAATGCTTCGCATAGTTTAGGCCTCTTTTGAAACCATTTCTGTCCGAAAAATACAAAGAGCTAGATATTATTCGTGAAAGTACAAAGAAAAAGAGAAGGCGCCTTTTGGGCGCCTTCTCCGGCATGGGGGTTCGTATGTTGGGGACATACTTTGTGAGTGATTTTAAGTGACTATTTATTAGCCCTGATTTCCGCCGCCTTGTCCTTGATGTTGTTGTTTTCTTTCTTGAAGAGCAGCCTTTTGTTGGGTTTTCGCATTTTCCATAGCATCATGATATTGAGTTCTGAGTTGGGTCATCTGTTGAAGTAATTCAGCATTTTCCGTTGCGAGTAATCCATTCTTTTCTTCTAGTTGAGCATTAATTTCCCCGATTTGCTCTTCGGTCAGTTCAGGATTTTCCAGTTGCTCTTCAAGACCCTCTATATCGGCGAGCAATTGTGTTCTGACTGTGTTCTGAGCAATAAGAGCATCTCTATCGGTATGGAACTGTTGTCTCAAGCCCGCATTTACTGACTTATTCTTAGCCATGTGTGCATACTGTGTAGCAAGCTCGCTCATTGTCTTTCCTTTAAGATCATCTTCTGTCACAGTGGGATCATTTTCCATGATCCTTGCCATCATTCTGACTTCGGCATTGCTCTTGCCAAGGGCAGATGCTTGCGCTGCATATTCGGACATATCTCTGTCTTCGACTGGACAATTTAAACCCTTAGCTTGCAATTTTTCTCTTACTCTGGTCTTAACTCTTTCTCTGATTTGAGCGCCAATACCCTCATCTTCGGTATCCACAGATATCTCAATATCTTCAGTTGTCTCATCAAGGTAACCAGCCTCTTCGGCGACATCGAGAATCTCATCGATAGCTTCATCGAGCGTCATTCCTTCCAGCTCCGAATCTGCTAAAAGTATTTCGGCGTCCTCATTTACTGGGTAAACCGCCTCGACCACTCCTTCCGCATCCGTTACCATTTCCACTTCGGGGTTAATTGACAATGTTACATACGATTGGGCATACGCTTCTTCGGTCCCTGGGGTTGTCGTACACGCAACTGCTACTGCTGCGATTACTGCCACCGCCAAAACCAACATTGTTATCTTCATTGCTTTTGTTTTCATTTTTTGATCCTCCTTGTTGGGGTCTTCACAATATTAACAATACAGAAACCATTTTTGTTGGTAAAAATTTTTTCTTTTTTTACTACCTTCTTTTTCTTGTCTGATTTTCTCAAAACCTATTTGATAATCCTATTTCCCAATATTTCTTATTTTCTAGAATGCAACTCACAGCCCCTTTTTAAATAGCTTTTCTCATACCAACCCTCAACGAGTATCCTTGTGCAATTTTGTTTTGGAGCTTCCATTTTACCTAATTTTTAGGGTTTTCATTTTACCCAATTTATTGAAAAAACTTAAAAAGTAATAAAATTTATATATACGCGCGTGGAGTAAAAATGGTAAAACAATAAATAGATTAAAAATCTAAGTTTTTTAAGGGGTATTTTTATGAAAAAACATTTAGCAATTATTTTATCGTGTTCGCTTATTATTCTACTGGTTGGAGCTTTATTCTCTTTCAACTATAGTAAAGATGTTGAAAATGCATATGCCGTTGAGTTATATGTTCCTACGGATACGATGGAGAACATCTACACTGAATATTATAACTACGGTTATTATGATGGAGCTAATCCTATTCCAGGATACTACCCTATTTCGGATCTTGATGACCTAAATTATTTTAACAATTTAGTTCAAACTCCCGCTGACCTCAAAGATTGTGTGTTTTATTTGACAAGTGATTTGGATTTGACGGGAATTACCCATACCCCAATCGGAGACGGGAATTATTTCGAAGGAGTCTTTGATGGCTGCGGATATAGTATCCGCAATTTTTCAATTACTGAAACAACCCGTTCTATTTACGGTCTATTTCATGGGATTAGTGAAGATGGCATCATAAAAAATCTTAATATCGACAATGCTAATTTGACACAAAAAATCAATGGTGGAAAGATGGGAGCAATTGCCGGATTTAATGACGGTCTTATTGAAAAATGCTCTGTAACAAATAGCACAGTCGCAAGCTTAAGGTCGGGGAGCATCGGGGCAATTGTTGGAGATAATGAATACGGAAGGATAAACTATAGTTACGCAGTTTCTGTTAATATTGATGGACTTTATGCAAGCGGAATATCTAGATATGGATACATTGACAACTGTTTTACCTTTGATATTCAAGAAGCCGGCACCTATTCCTCTACATACTTTTATTATGTAGGCGGTTCTGATTATATTACTAATTCATATTACTATTCAGACTGTACTACCCCTGAGAATTTTTACGATATAACCGAGTCAACTGTTAATGACTTCAGTTCAGGCAGAATTTGCATGTTTCTCAACAACTCCTTTTATTCCTCGGGTTCGAATGTTTTCGGGCAGGAAATTGGAGTAGACGAATACCCCGTTTTTCTAACACCGGGAAATTATTCTACAAAACTAACCATCCCCGTGCATTTTGAAACAAATGGGGAAATTTTCGCAACAGAGGTTGCCAATGAAAATGGGTTTCTTCAATCCCTTCCAACCCCTTATAACAAACAAAAGGGAACCTGCACGTATTATTTGGATGAAACCCCATTCACTCTTTCCAATGTAATTACGGATGAAATAACTGTAAATGTTTCGGGGGGAATTGCAAAAACCATTTCAACTTACTTCTTTGAAGATGCTTCGGGGACGGGAAGCATAGAAGATCCTTTTTTAATCTCAACAAAAGAAGATCTAGCGCTGTTTAGATTGGCCTGCGATGCCCAAGAAACAATCTCTTCGGGAGAAAGTTATGGGGTTATTGGAAACAAAGCCCACGTTGTTCTTTCAAATGATATAGTTTTAAATCCCATGGAATCTAACGGTCTTGGGAACGTTTTTGTTGTTGAATATGAGGAAGATACCTATTTTTTTGAGCCAGGTTCAGGTTTTTGGTATATAAGTACTGATCTGGAAAACAAATTAATAGATCCTTCCCTTTTATCCACTCTTAGTGGTCTAGTATATCCCTGGAATTCCTTCGACGATTTTTATGGCTCATTTGATGGAAATGGCTTTGAAATTGAGGGAATATATATTAATGATACTGGAAGATACTATTCTGGGTTCTTTTCATTTTTACATGGAAGTGTCTTTGATCTTTCTGTTTCGGGATATATAAAAGCGAGCTCATATGCCGGAGGTATATCCGGAATACTTCGAGAAAACGGAAGTATAGTAAACTGCATCAATCGGGCAACGGTCCAAACTACCAGCGATGCTTCAGGAGGCATAGTTGGACAACTTGAAGAAGGAACCATCGATTCGTGCATAAACTACGCTGGTATTTCTTCTGCAAGTGCTGCGGGAGGAATCTCTGGTAGAATGTACAATTACAACAATTCAACATCCACAATTATAAACTGTATTAATTATGGGAACGTTACTTCTGTAGGGTCCTATACTGGAGGGATCATTGGAAGAGCCGATGGTAGATTCTCAGAAATATTTAATAATATTAACTATGGTTCGATTGCAGCTTCCGCCTCCTCGGCTGGAGGAATCCTTGGATATAGTTCAAATTATGTATCTTTAGAAATATCAAATAATATGAACTTCAATACCGTCAACTCCCCTCAATATGAGGGAGGGATTATTGGGTCTTATTCGTCTGGAACTTCTTTTTCGCATTACAACTACTGGTTAACAGGGTGTTGCGACAATGAAGATGGATATGGGTATAAAAATGTAAATACGGTATGGGAAAATAACTCCAATTTTTCGGAAATTGATGGAACACTTACTGTCAGTTCTTTAATAGATGTAAACGGAGATGGAGTAGATTCTACCTCTTTACTATCCCTAGCAAATGAATTTGCGACTATGTATCCTGGCTGCAAATCTTGGGAACAAACCCCAAATGTTACATTAATTTATTCTACAACCCCCTACTATACCATTACTTATAACCCAAATTATGATTCGTTATATCGAGATACTATTGTATACTCTCCCTACCAAAGCACAATCTTTGATCCGGGATTTGTAAGAGATGGCTATAGATTTCTCGGATGGTCGACAGAACAAAGCGAAACAGAAGCTGATGAAACTTACGCTCCCGGAGAACTATGTTTCTTAGAAGAAAATATTACTCTTTACGCGATATGGGAGAATGATTATGAAGTTAAGTATATAAACTCTCTCGGAGGAATCTATCAAGAATATAACCAATATATAAGTACCAATGAAACGGAATTTAATGTCCTTGGACTTGATGATATTGAATTTTGGCCCTTATTTGAAATCTATTATTTCCTTGGATGGAATACAGACCCTGAGGCAACTGACGCTGATCCGATATATTCAGATGGTTACGTTACGGCGCCCATATCAGGGGACTTAATATTACATGCTATATGGGGTTTTAATCCGAGCGAGACTCTTCAAGGTTCGGGGACTGAATCAGACCCCTTCCTAATTTCCAGCCTATATGATTTAGAAACTTTAGCAATATGGACTAATGACGGGTATTTCCTACAGGGAGCTCATTTCAAACAAACCGCAGATATTATCATGAACAATTTCATATTAGTGGGTGATGTGCTTTATGCTGTATACGAAGACGGAGAAACTATTTACTATTTCGATTATTACGACTTTTCTTTTTACTCTCCAAGTGATTTGTTAACTCCCGTTTCTTTAGAGCCTTCAGTTCAAGAGGCACTTCTATCTCTAACATATTTTTGGACTCCTATAGGGCAAGAAGAGTTTGGTAATTTCCAGGGGAACTATGATGGAAATGGCTATTCAATCGAGGGGTTGATTCCCGACGGCGAATATTCTTACTCTGGTCTTTTTGGATATACTGAATATGCAACTATTTCAAATTTGCAAATTAAGTATGGTATTATCTCAATTCAAGAAATCGGGGGCGCCATTGCTGCGCACACCCAATCCACAAAAATTATTAACTGCTCGGTTGAGGATGTTCATTTTTATGAAGCTTCATCTGGTGACCTTTACGGAGGTGGGTTAGTAGGAATTTTAGAAGATGAATCTTCAATCATCAATTCTTACGTTGTCGGCACCATAGTATTTGAGGATAGCGGAGGGGATAATTATTTCGGAGGGCTAGTTTACTCTATCGCCTATGATTCTTCTATAATTAATTGTTATGCCCATTTTACCCCTATTGGTCCTGATTCTTATAGCATCCATTACGCCGGGATTGCTATTGAGCTTGATTATTATGGAGAGTATGATTCAACTCCTATGATATCCAATTGTTATTATTTCATTGGTGACCCTACTAGTCCATTCTATTTCCCTTCATCTTTTTATGATGATCCGTTTTACTTTGAATATAATAGGATTAAGGATGTTTTCTTTTTTGAAATACATTTCGAGGAAGAGTTCTTCCCAGAAAACCCACCTGAAAGCGGTTTCTGGGTAATTGAATTAGTAGGCAAGAGTGATATCATCTTTACTGACCTAGCTGAAGCATTGAATTCATTTTCTTACAGTTATGAAGAGGCATCTAATTGGTCTTTGTATAATGCTCCCGATAAAACTCCTTCTTTAGAGTATTTCTTAACCTTAACCTTCAAAGATTCAACTAATAATGAAGCTACCGGGCTACTAATTAGTAGTTCAGAGACTATCTCAATTGAAAAACGATTTGAAACAGGAGACGTATACTACACTTTAGATGGCTCCGAGCCAACAATGGAAACAGGCACCCAATATACCGAACCATTCATTGTTCAAAATGGAGATATTTTAAAAGCAGTTGAGTATTATAACGGAAGTTACTTAGTTGTATCTACTATCGTTTTCGCCAGGGCTCTCTCCCTTGAATACGATACAAGCTCAGCTATCTCTGGAAGTATGCCCTCCGATTCTAAATATTATTCGGTTGGGGATATTATTAATCTTGACAGAGGATATGATTTGGTTGGGCCCAGCGAAACTCCTGTATTCTCAGGATGGGCTCTATCTGAAAGTTCCACTGAAGGAACATACTCACTAGTTATAACGGCCCCTGCTGAGGGTTTTGTAGTTACACTATATCCTGTATGGAAATCAATACTAGATTCTCCATCTGTTTGGGATGGGGTAACTTTTGATGTAGACTGGTATTTCAATAATCCGAACGCAAAGGTATTTAACATCAGTACCGCTGCTGAATTCGCCGGGATTCCATACCTCGTTGATTTAATACAAATTACTGATTTTAAAAATCAAACTATAAATCTTCTTGCTGATATTGATCTTGGAAATCATGAGTGGCCTTCAATCGGGTGGAACGGGACTTTTTCCGGGAATATGAACGGTAATTTCCATACAATATATAACCTGTGTATATCCCCAAATAATCCCTGGTATGATTATGTTGACTACACTGGTCTCTTCGACAACGTATACAACGGGAGCGTGAAAAACCTTGGATTAAGCGGAGGTTATGTTTATGGGGAGAACTGCGCCGCATCTCTAGTCAATTACCTTGATTATTCATCTATAAGTAATTGCTGGGTTGAGGGAGTAGAGGTGGAAGCAACGGAATATGGATCCATTGTAGGCGGAATAGTAGCTAGCGCATATTATTCAAAAATAACCAATTGCTATTCACTTGCAAATCTTCGTGTAGGTATATCCGGATCTGCTGGAGGAATTGTCGGAGACACATATACTAATGATGAATCTCTCTTCTCTAATTGCTATTTTGCAGGTTCTATTGAATATGAATTTATTGCAAATGCAGGTTCAATTTTTGGGAGATTCCAAACAGAAAATACCTCAATAGTTCCGGTTGCTAGCTCTTTCTATTATCCTGTAAATACTTTCCCTCTCATTGGTTATTCCACTTTGTTGCCCGGAAGTATTTTATCAACATCTTCTTTCTTTTATCAGAACAACGAATTAACTCTTTCCAACGAGGTGGATCCAAACATGGATTCCAATCCTGCTACTTCTCTTCTTATTGCCTTAAACGAAGGAGCCGAAGTGAGTTTCTTTCCCTGGGAAAATTCCCTCTGGTATGAAGATTCCTTTGGTATGATTAGGCTTAACCCAATAGCTTTTGCGGAAGTTACCCCCAATCTATGGACGGATGAAGATATTGTTGACCTCGATTGGTATTATAATAACATAGGAAATAATTCCTTCTATATCTCCACTCCTGCTGAGCTTGGGGGTCTAGCATATATAGTAAATACTTTAGGAGAATATTTTTCCGGAAAAACGGTTTACCTTTTAAATGATCTCGATATGAGCGGAGCGATTTGGGTCCCAATTGGAAACAACTATAACTTCAGCATATATTTCTCTGGACTATTTGATGGAATGGGACATGTCCTTTCTAATCTTAATACCCCATCCTCCCTTTTCGAATATTCATCTGGCTTTTTCGGATCTGTATATCATGGAACTATACAAAACCTCGGGATTGTAGATTCATCCTCTTTTGCCAATGCAACGGCGGGAGGAATAGTAGGAATACTTGAAGGAAATATATACAACTGCTTCTATACTGGAACAGTGTTCGGCAGAACCTACTCCGGTGGTTTGGTTGGAGAATTCCAGGGCTCTTCGGAAGGAGGAGGAATACAGAATTGCTGGACTACTGCTGAAGTATCCGGCCTTCCTGGATGCATAATAGGGGCGCTTGTTGGTCGCTCAAGCGGATGGGACGACCAAACTAGTTATTGTTATTGGGTGGATAATGATTATATTCTTCCTATTGGCATGGAGCAGGACGGAGGCTCATATAGCGATTGCCAGCCACTAGCCTATAATGATGGTCAATATAATATGTTGTCATATCCAGTTGACTATGATGAGGACTTTGTAGAAAGCACAACTCTTGTTCAGGCTCTCAATGAAGTTGTAAGAATGTTCGGAATTACCGAATACGCTAAACATGGCCTTACTTTAACCGGTGCGCCTACCTTTGATGGCTATTACCAATCTTATGATGTCATTGCCGATTTTACTCACATTTGGATAGGATACGGTGTTGCTGGAAGAAATGTAGCCCTTGAAGGATATGATTATGTTATTGGAATCGCAGCTTCCGCCGGGTACACCTTAAATGGTGCTTTGCCTTCAGTTTATGTGGGAGGAGTCCTTCTAGATTCTTCAGGTTACTCATGGGATACTTCAGAGTCAATACTTACTATTTATGCGCAGTACATTACAGACAACATCACTATTACTTATGAAGCTCTACCCGCCCTATTGTCTATCTCTAAGGTAGCCACAACCAACGGATCTTTTGAGGTAAATGCAAATGCTCTATACAGATCAACTGTAGAAATCACTGTTACCCCTGATGCGGGATATGAAGTATCTACCATTACCTGCCAGGAACTGTGGAGAGCCCCCTTTACACCTACTTACAACATTATTACTGGAAAGTATGAATTTGTAATGCCCGGAACAGCGACAACAATCACTGTCACCTTCAGCGCAGTAGAATACACAATTACATTATTTGACGAGGACGGAGATGCCCTTCACGGTGTATACGAGACAGATTTGTCCGTTGCAACAATTAATGACACCGTGGAAATAATTACATCCCCTAATTCTGGATATGAAGTTGACTCAGTAACCTATACCATCAATTCCATAGAAAGGAATGTCTCGTTTGACGAAGGTTATTGGATAACAGATATTACCGGAGATGTTATCGTCAAGGTTACTTTCAAGGTAAAACTCTATACTGTTTCCAAATATACAACTGATCCTGTCGGAGGAGATTTTTCCATTTCTTCTTCGCAAGCACCCGCTGGGGCTAATGTATACGTTAGTTTATCTGTTGATCCAGGCTGGACCATCTCAAATCCTGCGGAAGATATTTATTATTCTTATGGCGAAAAAGATTATTCTTTGAATCAAGACACTAATTATTACTACCGTAAATTTACTATGCCTGCAAGTGACGTTACAGTAAATGTTATTTTCTCAGAAGTTCTTTACACAATAACTAAAAACCCCACATCTAATGGTTCATATATCGTTGTTAACGGAGATGACCAAGAGATATCTACTGCAAACTATTCGGAAATGGTTTACGTAGTTCCTACTCCAAACACTGGATATGAAGTGGAGTCCGTAGAATACTCCACCGATATTGATTCCGTAAATATTCAATACGATTTGGGATACAGCTTCTCTATGCCCGAAAATAACACTTCAATATCTGTTACTTTCAAAAAGGTGGTTTATGATATAACCGCAAATGCTACAACAAATGGATCCTACACTCTTTCGAAAACATCCGGGTACTACGGAGATACTATTACTGTCACTCCAATTCCTGCCACAGGGTATGGAATTGATTCAGTTTCATATGATGATGGTGCATCTCACGATATTACTCCTGTATCTGATGTATACTCTTTTGATATGCCTGCATCAGACATATCTATTTCCGTATCCTTTTATCCCCTCGACTATGTAATAACAACAAACGAACCGATTAATGGGAGCTATACTGTTACCGATTCAAACAGTGACCCCGTCACATCTATGTCCTATGGCGGGGAAGTCAACATAAATCCAACTCCTGATTATGGTTATCAAGTTGATAAAGTTTACTACTATGCCGATTCTGTTGGGTTTGTATATATCCCAAATATTTCGGGTTATACTTTCGATATGCCAGCATTTGACATTGATGTTTATGTAACATTCATTTCAACTAGCGCAAACATTCATGTAAACACACCTATTGGCGGGTGGGTAAAAGTAACGAATGATTATTCTGGTGTAAATATTATTGATACGGCTCCGCCAGCTGCAACAGTTTATTTAACCTATTATTTAAACCCTGGGTATTCTTTAGATGAAGTTTTTTCTTTCACCATATTAAATGAAACCCCAGCAGAAGAAGACTACACTCTTGCGAGTGGGTCTACCTACTACTTTACTATGCCTCTCACTGGAGGAGTAACCATATCACTAAATACTGTGTTGGGCTCAAAATCAATTAGCTACTACGACACTGATGGATATGCAACACATGGCTCTTACAGCGCACTCTCAGAAACCGTGAATGTGGGCTCTTTGGTGGAAATAACCGCAACACCAGCTGACGGTTATTACATAAGCTCTATTTCATATAATGATGGAACTGACACTGTTTACCTGCCCTCACTTGAGTTCGTCATGCCAAATAGTGATGTTACCTTGAGAGTCGAATTTGCTCCCATTACATATTATGTTACTAAAAATTCTAGCAACGGAACTTTTGTTGTAAACACCACCTCTACTACTGTCGGGGCAACAATCACAATACCCCAGTTCGACCCTAATACCGGATATGAGCTTTACAGCGTCAGCTATAATGATGGGGTAGACGACTATGATGTTTCTCCTGTTCTAGGCGTTTACTCTTTTAATATGCCTGCATCAGATGTAACAGTGACAGTGGTATTTACAAAAATTAATTATGCACTTTCAAAAGATGAAACTGAGAACGGATCTTTCTTAATTACTTCTGATGGCATAGAAGAGATTTCTCTAGCTAATTATATGGATGAGGTTATCATTATAGTTAATCCCACGACAGGTTATGAGATTGATTATATGTACTATGAGTATTTGAGAGGGGAGAGCACTGTTACCATTTATATCGCATATAATAGCGGATATAAATTCACTATGCCTTCACATGATACAACCGTCCATGTTTCTTTTAAAAAGTCTAATTATCTTATCACCAAAACTCCTACGGAGGGAGGAACAATTATAGTAGACGATGCCGATTTAGTTTCGGAATATGATGCTGTGATTACGTTAACTGTAACTCCTTTAAGTGGGTTCAAAATAGACCACGTATACTATACAAATAAAGCTACCAGTATCCAAACTGAACTCTATTATGTAACTACTCCTGGCAATTACATTTTCACAATGCCTGATGCAAACGTATCTGTTGAAGCCACTTTTTCTAGGGTGCAATATGGAATTACTGCTACCACTGTAGGTTTGGGCAACTATGAAATGTGGGATGGAAATGGGTTAATTGAATCAGGGCTTGCCACATTCGGATATAACACATATGTTGTTCTGGAGGATTCATTTGCGCCCGCAGCAGGTTATAAATTCTTATCTGTTGAAATAATAAAGGACAGTGACTTGAGCGTAATTTCGTACACTTACACACATGATACCGAACTTGGCTTGGGCAAGTATCAATTCTTAATGCCTAACAGTGCCATTACTGTTACTGTTACCTTTGTTGAAGAAAACTATTTGGTTTCTTTTGAGGCATTGTCAAACGGAAATGCAAAAATTTATCGCGATGGTCAAGCAGAAGTTACCTACCTTGATGACGTAAAATACAATGAACAAATTGCAATTAAAGTTTATCCAAATATCGGGTATGAAATAGCTTCAGTAACGGCTTTCTACGATAGCGCACCAAATCTCCTGTCTGACCCTGAATCCGACGGTGTTTACCTGTTATCAATGCCTGCAGAAAATGTTGTCCTGTCAGTGACATTTAGTGCAATCGATTATACCGTTACTTCCGAAATATCAGGAACAGGAACACTTCTGTTAAACGGCTCTGTTTCTCTCTCGGATGCGAATGTAGGGGACAAGATAACCTTGACCATCACTCCCGGGGATTATTATGAACTTTCAGAGATTTCCTATACATACGGGGCAACAACCAAAACCATTACCCCTGTTGAAGGTGTATACAGTTTCAATATGCCTGCTAGTGATGTTGAAATCGCAATATCTTTCACAAAAATAATATATACCATTACTTATCAGTCACTAGAGGTAACTCCGCCTGAAGCAGTAACTTATGATTGCGAAACCGATCTAGTTTTAGCGGCAGGCATTTCTCGCCCCGGATATATCTTTTCTGGATGGAAGATAACAACGGCTTCTGGCTCTTGGATGATCAATACGATTTATGGGGCTAGCGACAATCTTCCTACTACTATGAACGGTAATGTAACTTTAACAGCTCAATGGGATGCAGTACTTTATGAGTTACAAATCAACGGGCAAACAATAACCTACTCTCGCGATGAGTCGATTACTATACCTTCCGCAATCACTGCTCCTTTTGGCTACGCTTTCGCAGGTTGGGAGGTATTTGGATTGCCGACGGGAAATTGGGTTTCAGGCGAAATTGCTTTAGCAGATAGTGTTTATCCTATAGGCGAAAAGTACGGGGATGCTTCTCTGAGACCCAAAAACACAGCTCTTAGCTATGTTATGACTTTTGATGTACAGGGTGGGATATATATTGAAGACTTAACGTATTATTCCTCAGTTGTCCAGAAACTACATGGCGAAGCAAGTAAAACTGGGTACACCTTTACCGGGTGGAAAGTAACTGCTAATGATGGTAATTGGGTAATTGGAGAATTATATCCTGCAAACTATCAGTTCGAAGCTGTTGGTATCTATGGGAACGTAACCCTTCAAGCTCAATGGAGCATTATTACTTACACAATTAACATCTATGAAGACAATGATTCAGCAAACGTTTTGCTGGATACACTTCAGTACACCATAGAAACCGGCTTCACTTTGTCTACAGGAACTCCGAGAAATGGTTATTTCTTGGCACATTATGAGGTCACATGGTCACAAGCAAATTGGGCCTCTGTATACGGCGAATATGAGCCTGGGTTTTTCGAAGCAGGAAATTACGGAAATGCCAATGTGAAGGAAAGATGGGAAAAAACTCTTTATACCATTTCTTTTGACACAGATGGAGGAAGCACTATCGATCCAACTAATTACTATATTGGGGTAATTATCTCAATAGTTGCAAACCCAGAAAAAGAAGGGTTTACTTTAACTGGTTGGAAAGTTACTACTCCAGGGGGCTCTTGGAACTTAAACTATGTATACCCAACCGTTATTTCCTATCCAAACAATCATGAAATTTATGGAGATGTAACTTTAACAGCTGTTTGGGAAATATCTGAATATTCTATCGATTACTCTGGGGCTGCAAACACTGGTGTTTTCTTACACAATCAAACCGTAAGCTTTGCAACAAAGGCCTCCTCTCCAGGACATACTTTCTTGTATTGGGAAGTAATCAGTTCTGATCCTGAATCAAATTGGGTAATTGGGGAAAGATATAATTCGGGAGATAGCACCAGCGGAAAATATGGAGATGTAGTTTTAACAGAGGTCTGGGAAACTCCAACCATCTCTATTACTTACGTCACTGGAAACAGTGCTTCTGTCCTAGTCCCTGGAACCCCATCAGTCGTATATGGACAATCAATTTCTGCATTACCCCTCGTCTCTCACACATTAAGACCGGGCTATTCATATAACCTAATAGGATGGTTCGATGCTGAAGTTGATGGAAATCTTATCACTGGTGAGACGTTAATCAATGAAAGTAACTTAGCTATACTTAGTGATGCAAGAACAACGATTTCCCTTTATTCAAGATTCACTGAAAGCTTAAATACATATTCAATTCAGTACTACAATGTCGGAACATCTAGTAATTCTAATCCGGCATCTTACACAGTTGAATCAGAAAAAATAGACCTCGTTGCTATTTCAAAGATAGGCTATACTTTTGACGGATGGTATGATAATGATACATTTACTGGTTCTGCAGTCCTCTCTATTGAGGCCTCTAGCACGGGCAACAAAATGCTTTATGCAAAATTCAATGCAATTGAATATACCATCATCTACTTAAGTAATGGAGGAACTAATATTAACTCAGAACTATATACTATTGAAGATGCTTTAACCCTTTCAATCCCGCCAATTAGACCTGGCTACTCCTTCGAAGGATGGGTATCCGGAGCCACTACCGAAGGAAATTGGGAAAGCGAACATACTTTCAATGGGGCTGAAGCTCTAAACGCAGGGAAATACGGGAACATAACCCTTGAGGCACAATGGGAGAAAATAATTATTACTTTAAACGACTCTACTGTATCCGGGGACAATGTTACCTTTAATCCTGATGGAACAGTATCCCTACCAAATCCAGAGAAAGATGGCTTTACCTTTGACGGGTGGTATCTTGATGCCGAATGCACTCAGTTCTTCAATCCAGAGACAGACACAATTACCTCTGGGATGACACTATATCCAAAATGGAATATAGTTGCTGCTGGAGGAACAACCCCTGGTCTTTCAGGAGGGGCAATCGCTGGAATAGTAGTAGGTTCAGTTGGCTTTGTAGCAATAGTATTAACCCTCCTCTACTTCTTTGTTCTTAAGAAAAAAGGATTCGATATAAAGAATCTTCTTCAAAAGAAACCAAAAAGAATAGATAACCTAACTCCACAAAAACCTGAAGAACCTAAAACCACTGAATCCGATGGGGATAATACTCCCAAGGAATAAGTAACTATTTAAAAATTAGGACGGGTCACCCCGTCCTTTTTTTTAACCACCTCTTCATATATTATTAAGAAAGCCTGATCATTCAAATGAAGAAAACGCATAAGGAATCCTAAATAGAAAAGGCGAGTAGTCAAAGCTACTCGCCTAATCTATCTAAGGAGGAGGATAGAAAGGGGATTATTCGATCATAATTCTACTTGATGTTTCAAGCTTTTCTTTTTCCTTAGGCACCGCTACAGTCAGAACGCCGTTGTCATATTTAGCTTTTATACTTTCAATCTTCACGTCGCCAACGTAGTAGGTTCTGTTACAGGTAAATGAACGTTCCTTACGAAGATATCTACCTTCTTTTTCTTTGTTTTCTTCTTTTTCCTGCTTATTGGCCGATACAGTAAGATAACCATTTTTGAGATCAAGGGCTATATCTTCTTTTGTAAAGCCAGGAATTTCGACAGCAAGTTCATACCTGTCCTCAAACTCTTGAATGTCTGTTTTCATCCCAGTGCATGAAAACTTGTCATAAACTGCCGGTTGAAAGAAGTTATCAAAAACTTCATCAAACAAACTACCTAAATCTCTTCTTACTAAATAATTTTTCATAAATACATCACGCTCCTTTTTAAAATGTATTCTTATTCGCCAATTGGCTGTTGAGTTTGCTAGCACTCTCTTCCATTGACTGCTAATATTATAGTATAAAAATCATTCTCGTCAACACTTTTTAACAGTAAATTTTACGTAAAATATCTATTCGCAAAATCCTTAATTTTCAAGCAAAAAAATATAATAAAGTAACTAGTGCCGGGCTATTTTCTTTAACACTTATATGGTTATAAATGTTATTAACGGCTAAGTTGTTTGTTTGATATAAAAAAATTTAAAAAAAATACTCCACCAAAATTTTATAAAATGCGTGAAAATATGGTTATTATCCGGTTCAATAGATTGATTAGCTATTGTGAAATCTTCTTTTTAGAGATTTTCTTTACTGGTTTCAAAATAATCCATTCAGCAAGAAGAATTAAGGCCAGGGATAAGAAACTTATTACATATACCCAGGGTGAGATGCTGGCATATTCAACAAATTCTCCCTCTACTATTAATGCGAAGTCCCCAGTGGAACTCATCGGAAATACTATATTGCCATTCAATACCTCTGTATAATACGAAACCAATTCTCCATCTTCGTATACAACAATCTTAACCCCCCTACCTTCTTCTAAGTCATCCATCCCAAGGGTTACAAGGTAATTACCAAGATCTCCAACAATTATTGTATCGCCACTCTGCAAGGAGGTATTATATATCGAATACAACTCCTCTCCCTGAGATATTTCCGAAGAAAAATCTATAATACTTGAATTTACCTTCCTGCCAATTATTCTTGTCCCCTGGTTAAAACCGCCCTCTAGGAAAGCCGAAATATTCACTCTAGCTTGATCATTTGGGTCGGGATATACGTTAAGAGGTCTTGGGGCAAATACAGCACTAATTATTACACTTTCCGTTACTCTTATAGCATCGTTATCCCATCCTATGAATTCATAAGCATTTTCCCCGTCTGTCTCTTTTGAAACAGCTGGAGGGTACTCAATAATTTCATTAAACCTATAGTTCAACCTTCGGGATACAACGATATCATCCTTCCTAAATTCCACAGAGTACATCCGAAATTCCCTTTCATATACTGGAGAATAGACTATATCCGAAGTCACCTGGGTAATTTGCGGGTCCCAACCAATAAAAGTGTACTCGTATTCCTGATCGGGCATCTTAGCCAAATCAGGGCCGTTTACCTCAGCGCCATAAGGTAAATTGAGTGAGCAAAGAATTACTTCTTCCTCCGAAAAAACAATAGAGTATAATCTTTCACTCCTATTAAAAATTGCGGAATACACTTTGTTTCCATCAACCGGAATTACCTCTTCATTCCATCCCGAAAAGGTATACTCATATTGAAGATCACTTTCTTTGGTGGGCTCGGGGGGTAGTATTTCCTCTCCGAAATGATACACATCCGAACTTAAAATAATCCCATCGCTAATAAAAGTGATTATATAATCCTTGTAGATTGAGTTAAATCTGGCATTGAAATCAATATCCGATTCCACGGTTGACAATGCCTTGTCCCATCCGGAAAACTCATAAGTAAACGTATTGTCTGAGGATTTTGTTGGGTTTTCAGGGGGAAGAATCGTATCACCATAATGGGCATTTGTCTTCTCTTGAATAACCGTTCCTTCGCTTAAAAATCTTACCGTGTATTCCACAAAAAATGCAGAAAAAATAGCTATGTATTGTTTGCTCTCATAAACATTGGTTAATTCACTGTCCCAGCCTGAAAAAGTATAGTAGTAAATTTCCTCTGCTTGTTTTTCCGGGTCACTCGGAACAATCAGCTCCTGTCCATATTCATAATCGTTTTTTTCAGAGATCGTCTCCCCTTCATTCAAAAAAACTACTGAATAGTATCTAGTACTCTCCTGATATAAAGCATAAAATGTAACATCTGAACTTATCGGGAGGAGTTCTTTATCCCATCCGATAAATGAAAAGGTTTTTGTTTCAGTAGGCGCTTTTTCGGGGTTAATTGGAGGAGCCGGGATGTCGCCGTAATGAAAATCATATCTTTCACTTAAAACATCATTGTCAGATACAAATTTAACTACATACTCGTTTGGAGTAATATCCTCTACGGTTATATTAATATTCTCTGTAATCGAGGATACTGTGTATACTCCCGAAGATCTGAACAACACTACACCGTTTGCTTTTACGGTAATAATACTGTTTGTGTACCCGGGAAGTAGGGTAACTACAAATGAAAATGCTTCGTTTTCCATGACAGGAGAAGAACTTCCTCCATAGGGAGAAAAGGTGCATCCTTGAACAGAAGGAAAATTTACTGAATACTTGGCAAGAAATTCAGGTAAATCATCCCCTTCTTTCCATGATATATAATCTCCCCCTTCTGCCTCTGCCCAATCATGAAGTGCAGAAGATAATAGGGTAGTATCATCAGCGGTAACAACCTGAGAGTAAATAATGTACTGTTCGAAAGCATTAACCCTATATGCCCCTCCCTCAAAGGAAAAAGCGTTTCTCTTTGTATTTTGCTCCTCGGAAGTATCTTCCTCAGAAAGGTAGTAGCAGTAAGATATATAATCTGCGCTCTCATTTCCAATGGGATCTCCAAGCAATATCTGTCCTGCATTAAAGCAGTTTCTAACATTAGAGTTAACTGTTCCCGCTATTCCTCCCGAAGTTATATCCCCATCAATCCTCCCAATGTTGTATGAATTATCGAGTATTCCTCCTGATTGATGCTCCCCAGCAATTCCTCCTATATAGGAGTTGCCCTGAATATCTCCCTCATTATATGAATTGAGAATAATCCCTGTAGCTCCGTTTATGCCTGCAATTCCTCCGAGTAAACTATTCCCAAGTACACGCCCCTCATTAAAGCTATCCTTAATGTACCCTTGATTTTCCCCCGAAATACCTCCGATAATATTATTTTCCCCTTCTATACTTCCATAATTTTCGCCATCTGAGATTACGGTGTTTGTTCCGGTAATTCCTGTAATTCCCCCGAGATACCCAAATCCATATATACTCGAAGAATTATATGTACGTAAGATTTCCCCTTCCCCAGACAAAACTCCTGTGATACCACCAATGTATGAGTCCCCAATAATATTTACTCCATTATTTCTGGAATCGTAAATTTTTCCCGTACTACCCCCGGCTAAGGCACCTACATTTTCTCCTCCATTTATATACCCTTTATCTAAAATAACGTTTTCAATATCCCCTGGTATTGCTGAAAACAAACCTTGAGGAAAGGTTGAACCCGGAGAATTGATATATACCCCGTTTATAGTATTACCTCCGCCCTTTAATGTCCCCTCAAATATATCAGTTAGTGTTCCTATTGGAATCCACTCATAATCTCCTAAAAATATATTATTATCTATGAAGATTACATCTCCAATAAAAGACTCCGGAGTGGTAAGATCAATAAAATTACCAGTGGAGCTTAAAATACCTAAAGCATCATAATTCAATACTCCGGCCCCGTTATTTACTATCGCGGCTAGTCCGGCAAGATCTGCTCCGGAACTGATGTGAAACTCTGAGGATGAAGGGTTATTAACATACCATCCTATATTCGCACTCCCTATTCCCCAGGTTTCTACAGGGGTTTCTTCGGTTAACCCCTCTCCAAAATCATAAAATTCTATAGTCTCAAAAATATTTTGGTTTATTTCCAAGAGTATTTCCTCAACTATTTGATTGCTCTCAGAAAAGATATATAGATAATATGAGCCGTCTAAAACCTCTGTCAGAAATTCTCCATCGACATAGCCCAGTTGATATTCAAAATCATCAATTTGATTTTCTTCACTGTCTAAATATGCGTCAAAATTCTCATTTGGAAAACCGTTAACCGTTATTGTTACTGATACATCATAAAACGATACAGCATTTGCATGAATAAAACTTGGCGAAGCCAGAGCAATAACTAATGAGAAAAACACAACGCAAAAAAACATATATATAATATTTGCTCTGCTCGTTTTTCCAGTTGTTCTTTTGTTGATTATTTCCATATTCCCTATCATTTATGTCTGCAAACCATTATCAGAGTATAACTCACATATTGCAGAATACTTTATTACCATGTAATAAGTTTTACATGAAAACCTAAAGGCGTAGCCAAATAGGTCCCTTTCTTCGATTAAGTAGTTTATTTAGCCAAATAGGTCCATTTCTTCGATTAAGTAGTTTATTTGGTCTTCCGAATCCCTCATAGCAAGTATTGTTTCTTCCAGAAGGGAATCTAGTGGCATACCCAGCATTTCTGCGCCTTTTTCAATTACATCACGACTACATCCTGCAGCAAATTTTTTGTCCTTAAATTTCTTTTTCAAGGATGAGAGTTCCATATCTTTTGTACTTTTGCTGGGACGCATTCTAGCAGCGGCTCCAATAAGCCCTGTTAGTTCATCTATGGCAAAAAGAACTTTTTCCATATACAAAGATGGAACATACTCTGTTTCAGTTTCACCGTAACCGTGAGAGCAAATTGCTTTAATAATATCTCCAGCGTAACCGTTTTCTTTCAATATACTTTCAGCTGCAACGCAGTGTTTTTCGGGAAACTCTTCAAAATCAATGTCATGCAATAATCCCACAATTCCCCAGTATTCCGGGTCCTCTCCCGCAGCCTTTGCATAATATCTCATAACACCTTCTACTGTGAGCGCATGCACAATATGAAAGGGTTCCTTGTTGTATTTTTTCAATAATTCAAATGCTTCTTCTCTTCCGCTCATCGTAATCCTCCGTATAGATTCCTAGTTATTTATATCAAAAATAATCCTAATCCGTTTGTTGTTTTTTCTTAATAACACTCCAACAAATTTATCTTTCGGCTATTACTTCAATCTCTACCAAGGAATTTTTGGGTAGCTTTGATACCTCGACACATGCTCTTGCAGGTTTATCCGTAAAATACTCCGCATAAACCTCATTAAAGGCACGGAAATCAAGCATGTTAGTTATATAACAGGTGGTCTTGACAACCTTACTTAACGAAGACCCGGCTTCTTCAAGAATTGCCCTGATGTTTTTAATTACTTGTTCGGTTTGAGTTGTTATATCAGTTGCCGATATAACCCCAGTGTCCGGATTAATTGGTAATTGTCCTGAAACAAAAACTAAATCCCCTGAAACTATGGCTTGGGAATAGGGTCCAATTGCCTGGGGGGCTTTACCCGTAGATAATCTTTTCATACAAACCTCCTAAGTAGTGTGGATAATTTTGCATATTATTAATATACCACACGCGCACGTACTTTTCACTACTGGATAGTTATTTGATCACTATATCAGGACGCAAAAGAAGAGAATTAATATATATTGGTTCCTTTTTCCCCTCTATTTCAATCTATATCTCTTCTTAGTTGCTAAAACTCACATTGTAAAATATAATTGACTTATAGGTATGAGGGAGGGAACATGTTTTATACAATTGGTGAAGCACTTATCGATTTTTTACCCGAAGGAAACGGCTATATCCCTGTCACTGGAGGAGCTCCTTTAAATGTTGCCGCTTGTATTGCAAAATTAAAAGGCAGTTCTCATTTTATTGGAATGGTTGGAAATGATCTTTTTGGAAAAAGAATCAAAGCCGACCTTGAAAAAGAACAGGTTGGGACGGAATACTTATATTTTACAGACATTGCAAATACTGCCCTCGCCTTTGTAAGTTTAGATAAATCTGGAGAAAGGGAGTTTTCTTTTTACAGAAAACCCTCCGCAGATATGTTTCTTGACACCGAACATGTAAAAAATATTCCTTTCAAGAATGGGGACGTTTTACATTTTTGCTCTGTGGACTTAATAGATATGCCCGTAAAACAAGCTACGAAATTCGCCATTTCTTCCTGCAAAAAAGCTGGGGGGATAATATCTTTTGACCCAAATATCCGTTTGTCTCTTTGGGATAACCACGAAGAGTATAAAAATACAATTCTAGAGTTTTTGCCAACCGCTGACATAGTCAAATTATCCGAAGATGAAATCCCTTTTATTTTAGGAAACATGTCAAAAGAAGATGCAGCCAAAGAACTTTTAAAAACAGCAAAGGAAGTCGTAATTACTCTGGGCTATAGAGGAAGTATTCTGTACACACAAGAAATGTCCATTAAGCAAAAACCCCTTCGAATCCGCTGTGTAGATACAACTGGTGCCGGAGATACTTTTATTGGTACTTACCTTAGATATCGCGCAATTTCTTCTCTGGAAAATGCTCTCAAACTAGCAAGCATAGCCTCTGCTATAGTTTGCACAAAAAAAGGTGTTATGAGTGCTCTTCCAACCGAAGAAGAGGTCTTTAGTGTACTACTTAAGGATGAGTTTAATGTCGTTTGACCTGGCTTTCCCTTTACTCTTAGATTAAATCTTAATAAACTTAAAAAGGCTTTGTCACATTCAGTATACTTGTTCCTCTTTAAGCCTTTCTCAAAATCGGCTTACCAGGAGATCCCATGAAAAAGCAATATTCGAGAAAAAAACCTCTAAACGGAACTTATCGTCCCCTATTTCATCTTACCGCTCCCTTCGGCTGGATAAATGATCCTAATGGTTTTTCATATTACCGGGATAAATATCATTTATTCTATCAATACAACCCAAAAGGAGAAAAATGGGGGGTAATGCACTGGGGCCATGCGGAATCGATGGACCTTGTTAATTGGAAGGATCTTGGGATTGCTCTTTACCCGGATACAAAATATGATAATTTCCTCGGTTGTTTTTCAGGATCAGCAATTGAAAAAGATGGCTCTTTATATCTTATGTACACCGGTGTTCCTTTTCTCTCACAAATACAATTACTTGCGGTAAGTGAGGACGCCCGAAATTTCAAAAAATGCCCTAAGCCAGTTATAGGAAGTTCCAATCGTCCCCCTCACTCGGGTAAATTTGCCTTCAGAGATCCCAAAATATTTAAACATAATGATACATTTTATTCTGTTATTGGGGCCTCATACAACAAAGGAAGACAAATTGCTTTATATAAATCAGAGGATCTGAAAGCCTGGTCATTTATAGCGCCTATAAAACTAGGAACCACAAAAACAAACGGGATATTCGAATGCCCGGACTTAGTAATTACCGATTCGGGCGATATACTTATATATAGCATTATGAATACCAAAACTGATGGAATAAGATACCAAAACGTACATTCTTCAGTTTACGAGTTAGGAAAGGCTAATCCTCTTAATGGCTCATTTACCCCATCAACTGAACCACTTGAATTTGATGCAGGAGCTGACTTTTATGCCCCCCAGACTACCACTCTTCCAGATGGAAGAATACTATTAATTGCCTGGATGCAAATGTGGTTTCGTAAAATTCCGACCGCTTATCTTTCGCATGGGTTTGCGGGGATGATGACCCTCCCAAGGGAAATCGCAGTATCTGATAACAAGCTGGTTCAAAAGCCCGCAAAAGAGATTTTTTCTTCCTTCCCAAGTTGCACTTTCTCTCTTTCCGATACTATTAAGGATGAACTAATTTTACCCGTTACTCACCCGGGCGCTCACATGACTAAACTATCTTCCCCCTTCGATTCATCTTTTTCTCTTCATATACATAAAGGGGATGCTTGTTACACAGAAATTAAATATAACAATGGTTTCTTATCTTTTAACAGAGAACTGTCCGGACATCCAATATCTGGAAGTAAGCTCTGCGGAAATCCAAATATCAGACATATGAAAATATCTCAGTCAAATACGATTGAGTTATTAATTTTTACCGATAAAAGTTCGATTGAGATTTTTGCAAACAATGGACAAACTATGAGTAATACTGTTTATCCATTCCCTGATTCAAACGATATTTCTATATTTTCAGAAGAGGGGGCAAAAATAAATCTGGAGTTTTATCCTTTCGTAGAGACTTCTTCAAATTAGATTATTTTCAGACTATTTTTCCCACTGTTTTTTTCTTTCTTTATGAAACTGAGACGAACTGTTTTTTATATTGGATTAACTGAGATGATATCCGAGAATAACGTCCAGTTGGGATCGGCTTTATAGGCGTCAGCTGTGGTTTCATCGGGGACATAAATATGTGATAAGGAAGTGCATCCAAGAAATGTATCTGTTCCAAGGGAGATAATCCCCTCTTCTGAAGTAGCGGTAATTGTAAGCACATTCATTCCTGTACAATTCTCAAATGCTTTTGTGCCAATATATTTTACTCGGGATGGTATTACAACACGTGCAATAGATCCGCAGTTATCAAAAGCATAGTCGTATATACCTACCGTATCTTCAAAAATATTAACTACTGATATTGAGTTGTTAATTGCGCCTATGAGCCAGTTGCTAAGGTATTTTATTGTTAAATCTTCATTGTGTTTGTCATAAACTAAGCTTCCGCAAGTATTAAATGCGCCCTGTCCAATAAAAGTGACGGTATCGGGTATAATGAGTTTTTTAAGCTTTGTGCATTCTCTGAAAGCATATTCTCCAATTTGAGTAACTCCTTCTGGTATTACTATACCTTCAATCGCAGAACACTTTTCAAAAGAGCTATCCCCTATACTTATTAAAGTTGAAGGCATAGCCACTCCGGTAAGTGTACTTTTTTCAAAAAATGCGTTATTACCAATGGAAGTAACTGCCTTTCCATTATATGTTTCAGGAATAGTAATAGATGTCTCTTCCCCTGAATAGCCGGTTACTTCGTATGTGTCATTTTCCAGAAGCAAATAAATTATATCTCCATTAGCTGAAGGAAGAAGTGTGCATCCGGAAAAACATAGTAAACAAAAAACTGTCAGTATCCCGACAAAAACAATACCTTTTTTCATAGCATTTTCCCCTACTTATATCACCATATATTTTTACTATACCCTAATCTAACATACTTTTACAATGGTTAATAAGAGTAAACAACTATTCATATACCAATATTTCCTTTTTGATTAATGCTTTTTTCTGATCACCTTGATGATAAATATACTATGTAATCTGTCAATTTCAGGGATTAACTAAGGGTTCTATGCGTGATATAATATAAGATAATGCTTTGAGGTAAATTATGAAAAAAATAGTGGTTTTGGGTGCTGGACACGGCGGAATATTGGCAGCAATTAAGCTTGCATCTAAAGGATATGACGTCACTGTTCTTGAACAAAATAGCCGTGGAAATGTCAGCCACGACTGGGAAGATGATATTCGTTTTGATATCTTCCAGTTTTTAGAAATAGATCCCCCTCCCAAGGAAGTATATTCTCAAAAACTTAAATGGCGTTTTATTTCTCCTGATGAAAAGAGTTTTTTACGCGTTCCTCAACTTCCCCCTCTTGAAGAAGTATCTGTTTCAAGGAGAGGTCTTATTGATTACCTTATTTCTCTCGCTGAAAAAGCGGGTGCAAAAATACAATTCAATACTAAGGCACTTTCACTAAAATTTAATGGAGATATGGTTGTAGGTGTCTTGGCCGAGACTGGACAGGAATATGACTCAGATTTAGTTATAGATGCTTCCGGTCTCAGATCTCCTTTCAGGGGGCAGCTTCCTGATTCGTTTCTAGTTCAAAAAAAGCCCGCTGAGGATGATTTAATGCAGGCCTGCAGGGCTTTTTACCAGTCTTCAGAGGGTGTAGCTAAACCTGATCCAGATAACTCGCTTACCATACTTCATTTGGATTATCCCGGAATAGCTTGGTGTAATCATAACCATTTAGGTGAGGTAGACGTATTAATCGGAAGAATTGGAAAGCTCACACAAGAGGAAGCTAGATTAGCAATAGAAAACCTTAGGTTTTCAAATCCAATACTTTCAGACATCGAACTTAAAACCCCTACTTTTGCGGAAATCTGTGTTAGAAACCCTCTTCCAGTTCCAGTTGCAGATGGATATGCAGCAGTAGGAGATAGCGCGTTCCAAACCATGCCTCTAATGGGTAGCGGTATAGAAGCGTCCATGAAAGCGGGAAAATACCTTTACGAGACAGTCGTTGCAGCTGGAGATATTAAACTTACAGCCTCTGTTCTCTGGCCCTATCAGGTTCGTTTCATGGAGGATATCGGAGCATCATATATGTTTATCGATGTCCTTAAACGATGGGCCCTTTCCCTTCCTCCAAAGCAAATTAACTGGCTTTTTGCTTCAGGTGCAATTTCTGAATCAGATCTTGCTATGATATCCACAGAAAAAGATCCAGACGCAAAACCCGGGTCCACAAGTATTGCCCGTAAAGCAATGATACTTTTAAAAAATCCACGTCTTATAGGACTTGCTGCAGGATGTCTTATCCGAGCATCTTTTGCCAAATCAATCGCCTCTAAGATTCCAGAAAAATATGACATTCAAAAAATTGCGAAATGGAAAGAGAAATATGATGGGTGTATTGACCATAAACAATAATTTCTAACACTATTTACAAAAACATATATCATGATTATATAAGCTTCAGTAAAGGAGAAAAATATGACAAAAATTATCTGCAAATTAGGTGCTGCTTTTATGAGAAGGCCGGATGTAAAAAGGCTGAAGACTCAGCCGAAACCTGAGGGCGTAAAAGCATACAAAGATATCCCGTATGTAAATGATGGTAATAGATATCACCAACTAGATGTATACCGCCCAGAAGGAAACGAGGAACTCCTCCCGATTATTATTAGCGTTCATGGAGGTTCCTGGTTTTATGGAGACAAAGAGTTATATGAGAACTTTTGTATGGACCTTTCGAAACGCAATTTCGGGGTTGTCAATTTCAGTTATATTCTATCCCCGAATGCATCTTATTATGAGCAACTGAAGGATGTGTATTCGGTTTTCACTTGGGTAAAAGAAAATGCCGAAAAATACAAGCTTGATCTTAATAACATCTTTGTCACTGGGGACTCGGCTGGGGCACATTTATGCGGGATGGCAGTTAACATAGTATATAATGAGAACCTACAAAAAATCTTTGGCTTATCACCTGTCATTACCCCAAATGCGATGTGTCTAAACTGTGGAGCAACAGAACTTAAGGACCTTGCCAACCAATTTGGAAGGCTTGTTTTTAAATATATGATAGGCCCGGGATTTAAAAAATCTACTTACTATGAAGTTGCAAACTACTCTGATTCGGTAACAAAAGATTCTTGTCCGGTATTCTTTATTTCCTCTTATGCTGATTTCATGAGACATCAAGCGTGCAGAATATACAAGAAAGTGTCAGATATGGGCATCCCCACCGAAATGCATTTTAGAGGAAAAGGAGACCATGCAAAAGAGCATAAACCTGAACACGTATACACAGTTCTATATCCCTATTGGGAAGAATCCATTGAGGTAACAAACAAGATGTGTGATTTCTTCAGAAAATATATGAAAAAATAATCAATTGAAACATTTTTTTTAAAAAAGGAAAATATTATGGAACAAACTTTAAAACGTTATGCAGAACTTATAATCAAAGTAGGTGTCAACCTCCAAAAGGGAGAGGATCTAGTTATTAATGCTACAACTGACTCAGCCTTTTTTACACGTTTTGTCGCAGAGAAAGGATATGAAGCCGGGGCAAAAAGTGTTACAGTATTATGGTCTGATGAACCTCTAAACAAGATGAAGCTTCAAAATGAGAGCTTGGAAACTTTAACAGATTTCCCCGAGTGGCTAGTTAAATCAAGGGAATATGTAGTCGACAAAAAAGCTGCTTATGTGGCAATTCTTGCTGAAGATCCCGAGATATACAAGGATATTCCACCCGAGAAAGTCGCTGCGGTTTCTAGAGCTCGTAGGCAGGCATATAAACGCTTCTACGAAGCTTCAATGTCCAATGAGATACGTTGGTGTCTTGTTGCTATCCCTAACCTTGCATGGGCAAAGAAAGTTTCTCCAACCCTGAAAGATGAGGAAGCCGTAAGATATCTTTGGAGCCTGATTTTTAAGACAATGAGACTAGATAAACCGGATAGTGTGAAAGCTTGGAGAGATCATCAAGACAGGCTCAAATCTCTATGTAAAATTATGACAAATAAAAAATTTGAGTTTCTTAAATACAAAAACTCTCTGGGCACTGACTTTTCAATAGGCCTTCCTAAAGGATACTATTTTACCGGTGGCTGTGAAACGGGTCGGGACGGAATTGAGTTTTCCGCCAATATGCCCACTGAAGAGATTTTTACTGCTCCAGACAGAAAAACCGCTAATGGAAAAGTCGTAGCTAGCATGCCGCTTTTTTATAACGGAAATCGTATTGAAGATTTCTACTTTGTCTTCAAGGATGGCAAGGTAGTTGAATATGATGCGAAAATCGGAAAGAATATCCTCAAAGAACTTCTAGATACGGATGAGGGCGCAAAATATCTAGGTGAAGTTGCTCTAGTTGAGTACAATTCCCCTATTCAGAACCTTAAAACCCTGTTCTACAACACTTTATTTGATGAGAATGCCAGTTGTCACCTCGCGCTTGGAAAAGCATACCCCTGCATCGCAGGAAGCGAAAACATGACTAAGGAAGAGCTTTCCTCTCTAGGGCTTAATGAAAGCTTAGAACACGTTGACTTTATGCTCGGTACTCCTGACTTATCAATTATTGGGATTGATAAAGCCGGCAATGAAACTATAATCTTTAAGGATGGGAACTTTGTAATATAAAAATATTTTTATTTCTAAAAGATTACTAAAAATTAAACCGCTTTTAAATGATATGCTACCTCCAAAGTAGACACTTGAAAAAGTAAAAGCTTTGGAGGTATTTTTATGGACAGAAGAAGGAAGTTTAGTAAAGAAGAGAAGGTAAGAGCAGCAAGCAGATATTTAGCAGGAGAGAAAGGAAGCACTTCCCTGGCCAGGGAAGTGGGCTGCAATGGAAGAACAATTCTTGAATGGGTAGAAATATATCGAGAACATGGTGAAGAAGGCTTTGAAGAAAGAGCGCACAACAGATCATATACAAAGGAACACAAGGCTACTGTTGTTGAAGAATACTTAATGGTAGGTTCCCAAAACATTATTGCGGCTAAGAATGGTATTTCGAAACGAGTTTTAGTAAATTGGATAAAAGAGTACAATGAAGGTAGATTAAAGGATTACCATCCTATGCCAGAGGTGTACTCAATGAAAGG
>MWEH01000170.1 GCA_002070965.1 Firmicutes bacterium ADurb.Bin080
TTTACCCTTTTTTTTGCATTTA
Organism: Firmicutes bacterium ADurb.Bin080; assembly: GCA_002070965.1. Classification (GTDB taxonomy): domain Bacteria; phylum Bacillota; class Clostridia; order Christensenellales; family DTU072; genus MWEH01. Next base: position 23 of record MWEH01000170.1, read on the forward strand.
TGCCAAAAAATCTAGCACTATCTTAAATTTTGCATTTACTTTGAGAATTAACATCTTATCATATATTTAAATAATTAATTCAGTACAATTTCTGAAATTTTGTACTGTTTCGCTCTTTTGCGAAAAGAAAAATAAAGTATTATTTTGATTTTTATAATCTGAAGTGGTAAATAATGGTTTTAAAGTTTTATCCCGAAATAACCTTACTTAAACAACTCAAAAAAATCTTTCCCCTTATTATTTTCTAAAAATGATACTGCTATTGAAAAACTAACAGCTGCATTTAAACTCTCCATTTTCCCAGCCATCGGAATGGATATAATTCCCTTTGAAGCAAGCAGAAAATCATCGGAAACTCCTGAAGCCTCATTTCCAACTACTATCGCGATACGACTCTTTGGGGTAAAATCATATATTGATTGTCCTGACATGGATAGTGCAAAAATATCTATTCCTTCAAGGACTTTTAATGCAGTGGAAGAATCGGAACACGTGATTATATTAAGTGCAAATATCGAACCTAGTGATGCACGGACAACTTTGGGATTATATATATCGACACAATCAACTAAAATCAAATCTTTTATCCCAAGAGCTTCTGCACTCCTAAGTATGGTACCCAAATTCCCTGGGTCCCTAATTCGGTCCAATACAGCTATATTTCCCGAACTAATATCTTGTGGTTCCTTAACTCTACAAACTGTTATTAGTCCAGCAGGACTGACCGTGTCGGATATTTTATCAAAAATGACATCTGAAACGATAAATAAAGATATTTTATGATTATCTGCTAGCTTAGCATCAATCTCTGCGCGGATTTTAGAATAAGCTGTTTCGGCTACAAAGATTTCTAAAATATAACTCGGGTCCAACTCTTTCAGGGTGTTTTGTCCTTCGGCCAAAAATAATCCTAGTTCTTCCCTATTTTTTTTATCAAACAAAGACTTTAAAATTTTTAGTTTATTGTTTGTATTTGAAGTAATAATCATAACCGTTTCCCAATTAACACTTTTTCTTATAGCACTTAATTTTATAAAGGGGTACCCATCAAGTTTTCTTAATAAAAAAAGGCTTCCTTTGCGGAAGCCAAGAATTTATTTTATCGCAGCTTTTGCCTGCTCGCATAGCCCAGAAAACGCAACCGAATCATTTACGGCTATATCTGCTAGTACTTTACGGTTCAAGTTAATCCCTGCTGTCTTTAGCCCATACATCAATTTGCTATACGACATATCGTTCAATCTTGCCGCAGCATTTATACGAGTTATCCATAAACTTCTAAAATCTCTCTTTCTTAATCTTCTGCCAACATATGCATATTGCATAGATTTCATTACTGCTTGATTAGCGACTCTATACAACTTACTTTTGTTTCCAAAGTAACCTTTTGCACGTTTTAAGACTTTCTTACGATTCTTTACAGAATTAACAGCTCTCTTTATTCTCATTTCTAGCTCCTCCTATTTCTGCCCGCAGATCATGTTGGCGATTGTTTTTTCTTGAGTAGTATCGACATAGCCGGTTGCACGGAGTTGTCTCTTTCTCTTACCTGTCTTTTTTGTTAAAATATGTCTTTTGTTTTGCTGAGCATGCTTCAATTTACCGCTAGCGGTGAAAGTAAAACGTTTTTTTGCTCCGGAATGTGATTTCATTTTGGGCATAACTTTGTTCCTCCTTTGCCTATTTTGTCTTTTTTGCGGGGGCAATTATCATTGCCACCGTCCTTGCTTCTCTGATAGGGGGTTTTTCTATTTGAGCTATATCGGATACCATTTCGTAGAAATTCTTCATTACATCCATACTAAGTTCAGGATGGGCAAGTTGTCTTCCCTTCATTCTGATGCTCAATCTAACCCTGTCTCCATTCTCAATAAACTCTCTAGCCTTCTTTGCCTTGGTTTTTAAGTCACCTATATCTATAACTGCAGAAAGCCAAAGCTCCTTAAGCTCAATGTTCACCTGCTTTTTTCTTTCTTCTCTTTCCTGCTTGATTCTTTCATATTTGTATTTAGCATAATCCATTATCTTGCAAACAACCGGGGTAGCTGTAGGAGAAATTTCCACCAAATCCAAACCTTTCTCATTTGCTCTCTTTTGCGCTTCAGCCAAAGTGAAAATACCAAGCATGTTTCCTTCACTGTCTATTAGCCTAACCTCTTTTGAATGAATCTCATAATTCTTTGCTAATTCCTTAAAAATGAGTTTGTCCTCCTTATTCTCTTTGAATATCCTCATATAAATAAAAAAGTGTTTTGATAACAAAACACTCTTTCGTAGATAATCATATTACCTCTAGAAACCATTCTGCGCAATTGCATCTGGTGAGAAATGTTCTGCTTCGTTTTTTATAATATCACCTGTGAATTATTGTGTCAAACAGTTTATAATTAATATGTTCGCCATTATTTTTTATCCCCTCTTTATTCCTCTCGGGTAACTCTCAAATGCTTTTGGCAGAATCTTAGTCTAGATTAAGATCCTTTATTTCTTTCTTAATCTTTAACAAAAAGTCTTCATAAGTCATGCATCCTAAATCACCATCTTTTCGAGACCTAACGGACAACAAGTTACTGTCCTTTTCCTTATCTCCAATGACAACCATGTAAGGGATTTTATCCATTTGAGACATCCTTATTTTATAACCAATTTTTTCATTTGCTGTATCCGCGGTCGCCCTAATCCCTTCCGCCAATAAATTATCACATATCTTTTTTGCATCCTCCAAAGTTCTGTCCGTTATATTTAGAACACGAACCTGCTCGGGAGCCATCCAAAGAGGCAAAGCACCGTTGTACTTTTCTAGTAACAACGCCATGGTTCTTTCATAGCATCCTATAGAAGTTCTATGAATAATATATGGTCTTGCTTTATTCCCTTTTTCGTCGATATAAAACATATCAAATCTTTCGGCTAAAAATGGGTCAACCTGTATAGTAATAATCGTATCCTCTTTACCAAATACATTTTTTATTTGTATGTCCAACTTGGGCCCGTAAAAAGCTGCTTCACCGATTGCAACTTTGTATGTAAGTCCTAAATGGTCTAGAATTGTCTTCATTACTGACTCAGCTTCTTCCCATTTAACTGGATCATTTATATATTTTTCTGTATTTTGAGGATCCCACTTTGAAAATCTGTATGATACGTCTTTATCCAATCCTATTGCCTTAAGCATATATCTTACAAGCTCCAAGCATCCCTTGAACTCTGTTTCCAATTGAGATGGGGTACAAACCAGATGGCCTTCTGAAATAGTAAATTGTCTTACTCTAATAAGGCCATGCATTTCTCCACTGGCTTCATTTCTAAACAGAGTTGAGGTCTCTGCATATCTTTTGGGCAGATCCCTGTAGGACTTCAGCCCATTATTATAAATGGTATACTGGAATGGACACGTCATTGGCCTTAGTGCAAGTACTTCATTTTCGTCTTCATTATCAATAACAAACATGCCTTCTCTATAATGATCCCAGTGACCAGAAATTTTATATAATTTACTTTTTGCCATAAAAGGGGTTTTCGTTAACAAATATCCTCTTCTGGCCTCCTCATCCTCAACAAAACGAGTAAGCACCTGAAATAGCTTGGCTCCTTTAGGCATTAATAATGGAAGCCCTTGCCCTATATTTTCATCAGTCATAAAATAACCTAGTTCGCGTCCAATTTTATTATGATCCCTAGAACGAGCTTCTCTAACACCTTCCAAATAGGTTTCCATGTTTTCCTTTGTATCAAATGATGTCCCATAAATACGGGTCAGCATCTTCTTTTTTTCATCTCCTCTCCAGTACGCACCAGTGATAGAAGTAAGCGAAAATGCTTTCACATACGAGGTGTTAGGAAGGTGTGGTCCAGCACACAAGTCAGAAAAATCGCCCTGTCTGTAGATACTAATTGTTACTTCCTCCGGCAAATCTTTTATCAATTCAACCTTATATATTTCACCTTTTTTCGAAAACTCATCTATGGCTTCAGCCCTAGATAATTCTTGTCTAATCACAGGTATCCTTTCTTTTATTATCTTTTTCATCTCTTCTTCAATCCCTGCCAAATCAGAGGATGTGATAGGATTAAGAAAATCAAAATCATAATAAAATCCATCCTGGATGGCTGGGCCAATCGCAACCTTTACCTCCGGATAAAGTCTTTTTACTGCCTGGGCCAAAATATGAGAACTAGTATGCCTATAAGCTTTCTTCCCTACTTCAGATTCCCACCCTAAAAATTCTATACTTCCTTCCTCCAGAACAGGAGAATACAAGTCCACAATCTTGTTATTGTACCTTGCCACATATATTTTTTTGAAATTTTCCCCTAAAACATTTTTTGCTATATCAGCTATTAAGGAATTTTTTTCAAAATCCATCTCCACATTGTTGACCATTATACGCATAAGTTTTCTCCTTATTTTCCTGAGACCTACTAAATATAACCTAATTATAGTACTGCTTTGTCTTATTGGCAAATGCAAAGACTTAAAACACCTGTACTTTCAAAAAAGAATCAGAAAAAAATAAATAATTCTAATATTTTAATAAATTGAATTTGGAAATAACGATATTCTTTATACCTAATATTTCACTATTCAATAGGTAATGGAATGAGCAAAATATTTCTAAAAAAGTTAACCTAATATTTCACTATACACCAGTGAATAGAATGAGCAAAATATTTCTAAAAAAATTAATCTATCTCCGTTTCTATTGAAAGCTTCAAAGCATCATGGGCGGTGAGATCAACTTGGGCTTTCCCTAGTTCCCCATTCTCAAGGTTCCTTCCAGCCAATTGCCACTCTGCACGATCTATACAGACCTTCGCATTGATTTCTCTGAACGTTAGTTTCAGATTATCTTCCACTTCATAGAAGTGATTAATTGTGTATTGCTGTTCATCCTCAGCTGCATCTTTTGAAAAAGTTTCAGTTATTATCATTAGGTTTCTATCGTATCCTGATTCTTCAATCCATTCATCAAGAAAAGTGTCTCCCTTCTTCAAAATTACTATCTCTAATCTATTTGCCGTCTCCCCAAACAAAGGTTGGTATGACTGAAATTCACTTGATAAGTCAGCTATTTGACACTGACCTTCAACTCTCCCAACAATGCCTCCATTTTTTGCATTTCTGCTATAATCTGCTAAGTCAATGGCCACCATGTTGTACTTAAAATCATAATCTCTAATATTCAGGACTGTTTGACCGGAAGATACAATCGATATTCCCCCTTCAGAAACAGCACCAACGATATCTGAGTCATAACATACTCCCGCAATTCCTCCTGCATAAAAATATGTTCCATTACGTAATTCAAATGAAATATCAGAAATACACAAAGATATTACTGAATTTTTCAACATCCCAGCTACTCCCCCAAGGTTGAAAGATACTTTTTTGCTTGTGCTAATTGAGCCAGCGAATACCGTATCTGCAATCACACGCGCTTTTTCAAGATGGGAATTCTCCATAACCCCTGAAACCAACCCGAAAGAGAGTCGACCATACGCATTCCCTGAAAAATCTGATGGTGTGGAATTCCCGACAAAAACATTACTTACGTTAGAATGATTAATCAACCCAGCAATACCACCACTATATACATTCCCCCCATAAGCTAAAATGCTTCCTTCGAAAGTGAGATTCGTTAAATTGATCCTTGGCGAAGAGTTATTATAAGAAATATCTACGGGTCTTATAATGCCGGCAATACCACCGACATTCAAATTGTTAAGAATGCAGTACTTATTGCGGCCAATATTAATGTCAACAGAAGACATTACATTCGAATAGGAAAGATCTCCCTTTGAATATCCAACAACTCCGCCTAAACATAAATCATAATACTTATTGTTTTCTTGTCCACCCATTGCAGGTTTTACTATGCTTCCATCAGACAATACTATATCTTGTCTCAAGTCACGAATAGTTGTTTCTATATTTCCTGTAACATTTACGTCTTCTATTGACGAATCTCCGCTGAGGTACGCACAAAGCCCTCCGACGTAAATATTTTCAGCTTCACATGGGGTTTTAAGATTTACAAATATATTTAGGTTTTTGAAAGTCGCATTGTTTGCGTATGTAAAAAGTCCAAAGGATTGACGTTCATTTATGTCTAAAACAGTCTCTGTTGGGGGATCAATCTGTGTTGTATATGTTATTGAATGTCCATCCCCATCAAAAATACCCGTAAAAGCATCAGACACATTAGGAGAAGCCCCTATTCCATCCCAATTCGAGGAGGACAAATCCAAATCGGTTTTTAATAAGAAAGTCGCCAGCGAATACTTTATCCCTGTTTTCTCTCTTATGGCACGAAAATCTTCCTCACTGTTTATCTCATAGGTTGCCGGGGGAAATATTTCTCCTTCTCCTGAACCATCACAAGCTGACACAAAAATCGAAACCAAGCATGCGATAAGCAGAATAACTATTAATGTCAGCGTTTTCTTCATAACAACTAAAGCCTCGTATTATGCAAATTGTTTATCAATGAAAGTACAAATGTCTTCGTACACCTCAGCATTATTGGTTTCGTTAAGTATTTCATGTCTTGCCCCATCATAAACCTTGTATTCAACCGAAGTTAATCCCTTCTCGAGATAAAAATCAAAAAGCTTTTGAGCAAGTTGCGTTTGATTGGATACTGGGTCATCGCTTCCTACTGCAATCATGATGGGAATATCCCTTTTTATATTGTTCGCAGATTCACCATACATATTCAAAACACCGTTAAAAAAGGAGGTATAAAAACCAATGGACAGCGGATATCCACAATATTCATCTGCTTCATATTTTGCAACTTGGGCTTTGTCTCTAGAAAGCCAGGCAAACTTCTGTCCCTGAGCCTCAAATGGTTTGTTATAAGCTCCAAAACTCATCTTATCAATTAACTTACCAGTTTTATCTGGCCCAAAAATAGCTTTTTGAAGGGAAGCAATACCTTTACCAAGAGATATCAAGGTGTTTTTCATATACGCTGTTCCAGACAGAACCACTGCCTTTACATCAGTACTGTGAAGTTCCAAAAATCTTTGAGAAATAAAACTTCCATAACTATGTCCCAAAAGCGCTACTTCCTTTCCATATTTCTCTTTTGCATATATTATTACTGAATTAATATCTTCAACAGTTTGCGAAAAACTATCCCCTTGAACCAAGCCTTTTTCTCCAGCATTGTTATATTTGTGTCCTCGGTGATTACCCGCTAAAACTACATAGCCCTTGGAATTTAAAAATTTTGCAAAGTCATCATATCTCTCAGCATGCTCTGCCATTCCATGGCTAATTACTACCACACCCTTAGGGTCAATTATTTTATCCCAAACATTTACAGAAATTACTTTTCCGTCAAATGCATCTAACTGTAATAAATCCATTTTTTTCCTCCTGTAGAAAAACTCATCACCAAATTAGGAGCAGGTTTTTCCCCATATAACGTAAATATACCACACGCATGCGTATAAAACAAGCGAACAAAGGAACGAATGGGAATATATCTTGGTTTAAATATTTCTCAAACGATTGATAAGAAATGGGGCTAAGCTTTTTCGTATCCTAAGATACCTTTTATCGTAATTTAGGGGAAAAGAGATTTTGATCCCTTTTCACAAATCTTATGTATAATTTAACCATCCCTATAAAAATCTGCAAACTTCCTAATTCAATGATATGTTTTGCAGGTTGTATTTATCCACGTATTTGTACAACAATTCAAAATGTTCTTCTATATCTACTTGTTTGGCAATCTCCGAACATATTTTTAAAGTTTCTATATCTAATCCATGGAAACATCCCGTACCACTTTGTGTTTCGCTGTACACCTCGCCCATTCCTCTCAAATCACAATCTTTTTCAGCAATTATCATTCCGTTATTCTCCTTGGCAAGAATATTTAGTCTTGCAGAAACGATTTCTTGATCTGAATATAGAAAACAGTAGGCTTGTTGTCCGTTTCTTCCAATTCTCCCCCTCAATTGATGCAGCGAAGCCAAACCAAATCGATCCGCGCCCATAACCACCATAATCGATGCATTTGGAATATCCACTCCTACTTCAACAAGTGAAGTGGCTAAAAGAATATCTGAACGTCCATTTCGAAAAGCATCCATTTTTTCATCTTTCTCCAGAGAAGACATCTTCCCATGCAGGGTTGATATTTTTACTCTATTTCCATACTTGGACTTCATCTCTTGAGATATACTCTGCAATGAGCCACATTCAACGCCCTCAACATCATAAATCCTTGGGACCACTATGAATGCCTGAGCTCCGTTTTGGCATTGAGACACAACATACTCAAGCATTTCCCCTCTTTTCTCTGGTGGCACTACAGCGGTTTTAATATTATCCCGCTTAGTTCTGTTTTCTATATGAAAAACATTTACATTCTCAAGCATCATGATATTAATGGATCTTGGAATGGGCGTAGCCGATAAACTTAGCAAGTCACAAGCAATTCCTTTTTCCAATAGAGCCGTTCTTTGCGCTACGCCAAATCGGTGTTGTTCATCATTTATAACCAAAGACAAATCCTTGAACTTAATTCCATCTTGAATTATTGTGTGAGTTCCAACCACAATATCAGTTAATCCTTCGGATAAATCCTGACATATCTCAGCCTTTTTCTCTTTCGGCATCGATCCTGTAAGCAAGGATATTTTTACTCCTGAATCCTTTAAAAAGGTTTTAAAAGTAAAAAAATGCTGAGAGGCTAGTATTTCTGTCGGGGCCAATACGGCAACCTGATGCTTGGAAAGGACTGCAAAGTAAGCTACTAATGCAGCTACTACTGTTTTTCCACTTCCTACATCCCCAATAAGAATCGAATTTAAAGGGGACTTAGAGTTGGCCAGAATATCGATAATACTATTAACTGCCAACGACTGAGAATCGGAAAGTTTGAATGGGATCATTTTTTTTGCTTTTTCAAAAAAATTATCTACTTGTAAGTATAGATGCCCACGTAGATAACGGGAGCTTACAAGCTTAAACGCGCAAATAACTCTTACTCTTTCCTCAATTAAAATGCGCATTTTAAAGTAATCTACCCTGTCTAAACTTTCAGGGAAATGAATTTGTCTTACAGCTTCAGGGATTTCTGGAATACCGTATATTCTCTCTATTTTTGAGGTAAAAACGCTGTAAAAATCCATATATTCAATTGCTTGTCTGATAAATCTGCTAAAAGTAATCTGAGGAATCAATCCCTTAGTTGGGTAAATCGATCTTATTCCACTAAAGCCTATGTCTGAGTTTTCCTTGATGATTTTATAAATCGGATTCGTAAAAGAAATAATCCTATCTTTTTTTACCTTTCCATAGCATACAATCCTGTCCCCAGGAGACAGAGCTTTTGAAATATAATTGGAGTTAAACCATAGTATTTCAGCAGGACATCCACTTTTGTCCTGGCATAATACCTTAATAATCCCCTTCTTTCCCTTTTTGATAGGATTAGTGATTCTATTTACTATCAATTCTCCAGCAGCATACTTCCCGTTTTCTGCATTGCTAATATCGTATGCAGCATCGAGATCAAGATAGCCAGACGGGAAAAACATCAATAGTTCTTGAATCGTATTAATATTTAGTAGAGAAAGTTTTTCTTTGGTTTTTGGCCCTATCCCTTTTATTGAGAGTAGATCGGGAGACATCACTCCACAGCAACATAATAGTAATAGTGTTGCTGTCCTCCACTATAAACCAAAATATCAAAAAATAAATGTTCTTTTAATAATTCATTTTTAAGTATTTCAGATTCCTCTTCAGACACTTCTGCTCCACGGTAAAGGGTGACCGTTGAGCTATCTTCATCTATCATTTTGCTAATTAAATCTTTCGTAACCTGCTTAATATTATCCCCTTTTGCCGCTATATTCCCATATATTCCAATTATGTCCCCATCATGGAGTTCATAACCATCCATCTCAGTATCTCTTACAGCATGAGTTACCATACCACTTCTAATGGAACTTATGGCTCTTCTCATCATTTCTACATTTTCTTCTTCCCCAGCTTCTGGATTGTAATTGATAGCCGCGGCTATTCCTTGCGGAATATCTTTTGAAGGGATAACGACAATGTTCGAATCTGTAAGCCCTTTTGCTTGTTCCGCAGCTAAAATGATATTGCTGTTATTTGGCAAAACATATACAGTATCCGCATTTACTTTGTTAACGGCAGCAGAAATATCTTCGACACTTGGGTTCATTGTCTGCCCCCCTTCTATGACTATATCTGCTCTAAGCTCCGTAAAAATATTCTTTAACCCTTCTCCATTACATATAGCCATCATTCCGACTGGCTTTCTTACTGACATTTTTTCATTAGGTTTATGTAATTCTCTAAATTGCTGAACCATGTTGTCAATCTTAAGTTTATTAAGCTCTCCCAATTTCAACCCAAAGCCTATTGCCTTATCTGGATTATTGGTATGTACGTGCACTTTTACCAAATTTAAGTCACCTATAACTAACACACAATCTCCAATTTCATTAAGAGAATCTCTTAGTTTATCGATATCAGAGATTGTAGTTTTGGGAAGAAGGTTGATTATAAAAAATTCAGTACAATACGAAAAATTAATATTCTCAAAATCCTGTATTTCATCCGGGTTGTCGGAAACATCAATGTTTAACACTTCTGGTTTTTGAAGGGCCTTCATTTCTATTCCAACTAGTATGTTGTACATTCCTTCAAGTATTATTAATAATCCTGCTCCTCCTGCATCAACAACTCCGGCTTTTTTTAGAACTGGCAACATATTAGGGGTATCCGCTAATACTTTTTTGCCTTGTTTTAAAATTTGGGTAAAAAAGGTCTCATAATCAGAGGTTCTAGTAGATATTTTCAATGCATAAGCAGAAACCATTCTAATTATGGTCAGAATAGTGCCTTCTTTGGGTTGCGCGACAACTTCGTAGGCAACTTGGGAGCCTTGCGCAAGAGCTCGCGAAAAAGTTTTAGTGTTAATAAGGTCAACTTCGGAAAGAACATTTGCCATACCCTTAAAAATTTGGGATAAAATTACGCCACTATTTCCTCTCGCTCCCTTTAGTGCCCCAACAGACATACCCTTGCAAACGCTGACCATATTCTCTGGATCGCTAAGACTCATCTCTTTTAACGTTGAGTTCATTGTCAAAGTCATGTTTGTTCCCGTATCACCATCCGGAACAGGAAACACGTTTAAACTGTCTATATATGCCTTATTTAACTCTAAATTTAGCTCGCCGCCTTTGAAAATTTCGAGTATTTTCTTTGCGTCAATATTTGTTATCATATTATATTACGGCCCTTCTTGGGGTAGATTGAATATATCAATACAATTATTTGTATCCTACAACGTGTACATTTACACCCTTAACCCTCATCCCCGTTAGATTAGCCACATTATATTCGACTGAAGACCTCAAACTCTCTGTAACCGCATTTTCATTCACACCTTTGCTGATAATCACATAAAGGTCTAAAAAGATTCTATTATCCATAGTAATCACCTTTATTCCACAATTAATGGGCTTATGTTTAAACAAAACTTTTACTCGAGAAGAAAACCTTCTAGGGGATAATTCCACAACCCCGCAACACTCCAAAGCGACCCTACCAGCTATTAATGCAACTGCTTGGTCGCTGATCGTAATGTTTCCATATATGTTCGTGGTCTGTAGAGGCATAGTACACCATTTTACTTTAATGTGATTATGTTATATTAAAACTATGTAAAAATCAAGCAAAAGCTAAAAGCACAGATAAAACTCTTGCATTAAATCTTAAGCAATTGTATAATACAAAAGCTAAAACAGATAATTAGTCGGAGGTAATAACATGTCCAGGATATGCAGTATATGTGGGAAAGGGGCTATGAGCGGAAATAATGTCAGTCATAGCAGAATTAGAACTAGAAGAAAATGGAGTGCTAATGTTCAAAAAATGAACATAGTAGATGATTCCGGCAAGGAAACTAATGCTTATGTATGCACTCGTTGCCTTCGCACGATGAGAAAGCAAGAAAAATAGTACTTTATTAATCAACTCAAAAAGAGAACCGATCAAAACCGGTTCTTTTTTTTATTAATATTAACAATATTTTGTACCTTTGGATACAGAAACCACTTTCGAAGCTCACATATCGCCTCTTATTGTTTTGATTGTTCTCTCAGGATTTTTTGAATTGTATACTGCGCTTCCCGCGACAATAACGTTCACCCCGGTATCCCTAACGACTCCTGCGTTTTGCTCGTTAATCCCACCATCTATTTCTATGTCAAAGGAGAGATTATGTTTCTTTCTATAATTCTTGATTGCTTCAACTTTTTTTAGAGTCTCTGGGATAAATTTTTGTCCCCCATGTCCTGCCTGGACGCTCATAACAAGTATGAAATCGCACAAATCCAACAAATACAGATAATCCTCGCATTTAACGTCAGCGTTGATTACGATTCCTGCCCTTGTCCCTGAATCCCTTATTATTTTTAAGGCTTCAACAGGGTTATCGCTTACTTCCGGATGAAACGAAAGCCAATCAGCGCCACTATCAATAAATTTAGTTAAATATTTTTCGGGTTTAACAATCATCAAATGAACATCCAAGGGAAGTTTTGTGTATTCTTTTATGGCTTTAATCATCGGCATTCCAAAAGTAATATTGGGGACATATACCCCATCCATCACATCACAATGGACTAGATCAGCCCCCCATTCATCTAATAAGGCAACGCTCTTGCCCATATTTGCAAAATCCCCCGATAGTATTGATGGAGCGACAAAAACTCTCTTTTCTTCTGCCATATTTAACTCTCCTTTATAATCCTAAGAAAACTCTTTTTCCCTGCTATCCTTTATTTCATTATATATTTTTATATATCTCTCATATCTTTCTTTGTCTACTAAACCCTTTTCAACTGCTTCCTTAACTCCACAAGACGGCTCTGAGATATGGGTGCATCCTTTAAATCGACATCTTTCTGAATAATCCAGAAAATCCGGATAATAGTATCCCAACTCACTCTCATGTATCTTTAGGTTTTCCAGCATACTAAATCCACACGTATCAACAATCTCTGCCCCCAATGCTTTAAAAATCTCAACGTGTCTTGTTGTATTTTTCCCTCTTTTAATTTTATCAGACAGTTCTCCAGTTTTCAAATTAAGCCCCAAAATTGCATTTAGCATGCTTGTTTTGCCTACAGCACTTTGACCGGCAAGGCATACAGATCTACCCTTAATCAAGTTTTCAATCTCAGATAGGCCAAAACCTGTCTCAGCTGAGACCGCAATTGTATCAAGAATCTGGCCATAACCCGATAATGCTGAATCTACTTCAGTCGGATCCACTAAATCAATTTTGTTATAGCATAGTATAGGTCTTATTCTCTGAGAATAGCTATTAATGAGGATTTTATCGACCAATACGAAATCAGGTTTAGGCTCTTTAGCGACAACAATCAGCACATCATCTATATTCGCAACTGGAGGTCTAACAAGATAATTCTTGCGAGGTAAAACATCTATTATTCTTCCTGGAATTTCAGCTTTTTCAAAGCTCACATTATCCCCCACAAGGATTTCCTGGTCAGTATTCCTCAGCGCTCCACGAGCAGAGCAAAGATATTGCGTATTCCCTTCTAAAACCCAATATTTCCCAGCAAGGATTTTAACAACTTTTCCTTTAAATAGCATTTATACTCCAAAATAATAATTTGGCAATCATAATCTACCTTTTTAATTAACTCTTATTTTCTCTAGAAACCCTAATTACCTTTAACCATTATCATCCTATTTTTCTATACTTAACTATATAAATAAAAACTTTTGTCTTTACTTTAGCCAATGACCGAATACTCTGAAAAATCCTTAATTTTTTTTCCATCAGCAAGAAAATGGTTTCTAAGTTGGCCACATGCCCCATCAATATCAGAGCCCAAGCTCCTTCTTATCGTGGCAGAAATGCCATTATCCCCAAGTATCTTCTTGATTTCCTCGGCTCTCTTATCTTCAGATCCCAAAATAGATTTGCCCCGAACGGGATTAAGTCTGATAAGGTTTATGTGTACTTGCTTTCCTTTCAGCAATTTAACTAGATCATCTATGCTTTCATTTTTTGAACTTAACTCTGTTAGAGCGTATTCATATGAAACCCTTCTTCCCGTGTTTGAGTAATAAAAATCTGCTGCCTTAACGACATCCTTAATCGAGTATACTTTTGCAATAGGCATTATTTTTTGTCTATCGATATCCGATGAAGCATGAAGTGATATTGTCAAAGTGAGGGGTATTTCCTCTTTTGCTAGTTTATAAATCTTATCAGGAATCCCACACGTTGATAAAGTAATGTTTCTAGGGCTTATATTCAATCCATTTTCTGAGGTAATTAGCCTAATAAACCTTATCACATTAACGTAATTATCTAAGGGCTCCCCGCTACCCATCAGTACTACGTTAGAAATAGCACGATTATTCTTTGTCCCATTTTTCTCACGATTAATAGCTAATACCTGGCCCAATATCTCCCCCGGGCTCAAGTCTCTTATCAAACCGTTTATACCTGAGGCACAGAATTCACATCCCCTTGCACACCCGACCTGAGATGATACGCAAACCGTATTCCCGTAATTATTAGGAAGATACACCCCCTCGACTATGCTATTATCAGTCAATAAGAACAGATACTTCGTTACTCCCTTGTTTCCATTAACCTTTGAAATAATCTTAGCAGGGACAATTACATAGTCTGAAAATGCCTCTGATAGGGACTTAGGAATATTTGAGCTTTCCGCCCAATCTCTATAGGAGAGAGATAATTCAAAAATCTGTTGAGATCGAAATTTCGGAAAACCTCTTTCAAGTACAATAGCCGTTATTTCCTCAAGAGAATGATCTTGTATGCATTTTTTTCTTTCTTCTATCAAATTTATAATCCTCTTACCGTTTGGGACCTTGTCAAGACCGTGAAAGCCACGTTAGTTATGCTATTTTAAGGATTCTGGCAATGTAATACCCATCCATCCCTTTATCATCAGGCAATAACTGAATGAATCCATTTTCGGGGAATACCCCCTCTCTTATATCAAGAACATAATTAGGGTTATTTTTAAGGAAAGTTCTTATTACCTTTCCATTTTCTTCATCAGTAATTGTGCAAGTTGAATAAATTATTAGTCCACCTATTTTTATGTAATTTTTCGCATTTTCTAAGAGATCACCTTGAATGGTGCTTAATGTCTCTATATCCTCGGGTTTTTTTGAAAAAATCATATCCTGTTTCTTTTTTATAACGCCCAACCCAGAACAAGGGGCATCAATAAAGACTATATCAAAAAGATTTACTAAAGCTATATTTTCTTTTCTTCCATCATTTCTTATTGTTTTCAAATCAAGTCCCATTCTTGACGCATAGGAAGAAATCAATTTTAATCTGTGCTCATGGATGTCGCATGAAAGTACCTCTGCACCTTTTTCAGCGGCAAAAACTGACTTTCCCCCTGGAGCAGCACATAAATCCAGCACTTTTTTACCCTTAATATTTCCAGCAGCTTCCACAACTAAGGTTGATGCAAGAGACTGAAAAGTTAATTTGCCTTTGTTAAATAAATCTCTGATTAAGGGAGTACTTCGAACAAAATATCCTGTTTGTGAGGGGATAAAATCATCAACTATTCTTTCAAACTCGTTTTTTGATATTCTAGTTGAGTTCAGTCTCACATGTTCCATTTGTGTAGTATCAGTATTGAGAATTTCCCCATAATCGTTTGGGTATTGCTTTTTAATTAATTGAATTATCCACCTAGGTAAATTATACCTTACTTCTTCATAATACTCCGATGACTCGTCTGGATGAAAGACTTGTTGTTGAGAAATTTTTCTTAAAACCCCGTTGACAAAAGGCTTAAGCTCTTTTTTTCCAATCTTTCCGGTTAAATCTACAATCTCATTCACAATAGTATAATCTGGGATATTAAGGTTTTTTAGGCAGAAAGACCCTATTAAAAGAAGTATATATACTGTTTTTGAGGGTTTCTTTTCGAGATATAAAGATAAATTATATTCAAGAAGATAATATTGTTCTAAGGTTCCATACACAATCTTGGTAACAATAGATAAATCTTTTTCTGCGGAAATATCTCTTAATGCTAATTGAACATAGGCCCCTTCCGAAATGACCTTTTTTAGAACAGCATAACTCTTTTCTAAATAACCCGTTGTCATCTATTTCTTATATCCAATCTAAGGCTACCCTTTCAATAGAATCTCTTCATTAATCTGAAATGGTCTTCCAAGGAGAAACTCCCTAATTTCTAGAGCTTTTCCACCCTCAAGCTGAACCCTGTTAATTTCCAGAACACCTTTTTTACATTTTACGAACAATCCTTGGTTAGTAATTCTAATTATTTTCCCTGGTAAATATACCTCATTAAAGGAATTTTCTCCTTCTGCCCTCGCCTCAATAATTTTCATTTGCCCATATTTAGATTGAAAATAAACTGATGGCCAAGGATTAAACGCTCGAATCTTATTAAAAATTTCCTCAGCTGACTCTTTTCTAAAATCTATTTCTCCATCTTCCTTATTAATTTTCTTACAAAAAGAAGCTTTTTCATGGTCTTGTTGAACGGGTTTAATTAACCCCGACTCTATTGCATCTAATGTTTCTACCACAGCAACACCACCTAACATAGCCAGTTTTTCCAAGCATTCATCGGTCTTTTCCTCACCGTTAAGGGTAATCTTCTTCATGTTAAGTATATCCCCTGCGTCCACAGCAAGAACCGTTTTCATTATTGTTACACCAATCTCTTTTTCCCCGTTAAGTAGGGCACTTTGAACTGGGGATGCGCCGCGATATTTAGGCAATATTGATGCGTGAACATTAATTATTCCATATTTAAAAATATTTAATACCTCTTCCTTTAAAATCTGTCCGAAGGCTGCGGTAACACCAATATCTGCTTTTAAATCTTCAATGGCCTTAATCTGATTATTAATATTTTCAAACTGAAATATTTTAAGCCCCTTTTTTTCGGAAAATTCCTTTACAGGAGAAGAAATTACTTCCTTTCCTCTTTTTCCTTTTCTATCGGGCATAGTAATAACCCCAACTATCTCATGCTTCGAAAGCAACAATTCATTAAGTACCTTAACAGCAAATACTGGGGTTCCTAAAAATACAATTCTCATGTTAATTCCTCAATTTATATCCAATTATCCTTGTGTAAAATCAATAAATCTTTTTTATGTCCCATCTAGCTATTGTATCTTAATATGTCCAAAGAATTATTCTTCCGATTTTGGGGGCTGGCATAACTTATCGATGTATAATATCCCATCTAAATGATCAATTTCGTGACAAAACGCCCGAGCTCGGAGCCCTTCCCCTTCAGCCAATATTTCCTTACCATTTCGATCATATCCTTTGACCTTTACAAACATGGGTCTTTCGACATAACCCGTTTTTGAGGGATCGACCGATAAACACCCTTCAGGACCTATCTGCTTTCCAGATTTTTCATAAATAACTGGATTTACAAGTTCTACTAAGCCACCTTCCTTAGTTTCAACTATGATAACTCTCCTTGATATTCCTACTTGTGGAGCGGCGAGGCCAACCCCTTCAGCCTTTCTCATCGTTTCAATCATATCATCAATTAATAAACCTAATCTTTCATCAAAAGTTATCACTTCTCGTGCTCTTCTTCGAAGAATCGGATCTTCTTCTTTAAAGATATTTCTTATTCCCATTCTACATCTCCATCTAATAGTCTAATAATATTTCACAGCATATTAAGTTCTATTATTACATATTTTTGTTAATTATCTATAATACTTCTATTTTTTTAGATATCTATATCATCTGTTGAGGATTAATTTCCGAAAAAACTGTTACTCCTTTTTCATGGAAACTATTAACTATTGTGTAAATTATTTCTAGAATATCTTTTGAAAACTCATTTCTTACCCATACAACTACTTGGTGTCTATAGTAATCAGATTTCTTCTTCATCGCTGCTGGCATTTCTTGTATCCTTATTATTCCAGCTTTTTCTTTTAATGCATCCTTTATAGACGCGTATAACTGGTGATTTGCATTTAGCGATAGTGTGCTATCCTTTGATTGAGTTAGAATTCTCACAATCTTAGAAAATGGAGGGAACAAGGTTCCCTTTCTTTTTTCTATTTCTCTATCATAGAATCCTTTGTAGTCATATCTAGCAGTAAATGCAAACACATTATGACTAGGAACATATGTTTGCATTAATACTTTTCCGGGTTTGCAATCTCTTCCAGCTCTCCCCGCAACTTGGGTAATTAACTGGAATGTTCTTTCATTTGCTCTGAAATCCTGGACAAACAATGATATATCCGCATCCAATATTCCAACCAATGTCACATTTTTGAAATCATGCCCTTTGGCAATCATTTGTGTCCCGACTAAAATATCAGCTTCCCCTGAATTAAACGAATTCAATATCTTTATATAACTATCCTTTTGGGAAGTACTATCTAAATCCATTCTAATAACCTTATTATCTGGGAAAATACGGGTCAACTCATTTACTACTTTTTCAGTGCCTATACGTCCCTCTTTCAAGTCTTTATTTCCACATTTGGGGCATTCTTCTATCATTCGATACTTATTCCCACAAAAATGACACCTAAGTGAATTATCTTCTGAATGAAATGTGAGAGATACATCGCAACTTGGGCACATTGGTATGAATCCACATTCAGGACATCTTACAAAGGAGGAATATCCTCTTCGGTTTAAAAATATCATGACTTGCTCTCTTCTTTTCAAAGATTCTTCAACGGCTGAAAGAAGTTTAGCACTGAAAAATGAAGTATTTCCGGCCTTCATTTCTCTTCTCATATCTATTGTCTCAATTTCGGGAAGACATCTATTGTTGATTCTGTTATTCATTGCAATCAAGCGATATTCACCTGTTGAAGCCCTATAATAAGTTTCAATTGACGGTGTCGCGCTCCCAAGAATAAGTTTAGCATTATTAAATTTTGCTCTAAATGCGGCTATATCTTGAGTAAAATATCTTGGATTACTTTCTGAGACATAACTTGAATCATGTTCCTCATCTATTATTATGACTCCGATATTTTCTAATGGAGCAAAAATAGCACTTCTTGCCCCTAATGCAATTTTTGAATACCCACTTCGCAATTTTCTCCATTCATCAAATCTTTCTCCAGGAGAGAGATTGCTGTGCAAAAGACTTACTTTGTCTCCAAATCTTGCGCGAAAAACACCTAGCATTTGTGGGGTTAAAGATATCTCGGGAACTAGCATTATGGCGTTCTTCCCTTTATTCAAGGAATCTTCTATAACCCTCATGTACAATTCGGTTTTTCCACTCCCAGTAACCCCATGCACTAAGAATAACTTTTCGGGGCCCAAAATCTCACTTAATGCAGCCTGTTGTTCAGAAGTAAGGTCAATGCTCTTATTTTCAATTTCTAGAGACCTGGGTAAACGATTTTCCTCAAAATATATCCTTTTAATTATATCTTTTTCAAGAAGTGAGTTTACGGTTGAAGCAGAAAAATCATTATTAATATCTCTTTCTTGTTCATTGCCATTTATGAATAATCGCTTTACCAGAGTTATTTGTGCTTTTGCTCCTTTACTTAACAAAGCCAAAGCCTGATCCAAAGTCTCAATTTTATCACTAATAGTGAGATAAGACCTTCTTAGGATCTTTACTTTGCCTTTTCTTATTGATGTCGGGATGAAAAGCCTTAAGCAGTCAACCTTGCGGAGATTCATAGAGGACATAAACTTTGTAAGTTCAAGCATTTCAGGGGTTATGGCAGTAAAATCATCGAGTTTCATTATAATATCTTTCAAATCGTAAGAACCAACGCTCTTCTCTTTTTCCCCAATAATATAACCCTCGATTTGTCTTTTCCCAAAAGGAACAAGGACCCTGTCTCCAATGTTAACTGGAAAAGGAGAAAGATAATCAAACACCTTATCAACTTCTGAATTGCTTATATCTACAATTACTTCATAAATCATGAAATTTCTAAAATATTATCTAATATTAGATCGGCGAGCTCTCTTTTCGGCATCCGCTCATATGAAGTCATTACACCGTCTTTTCTAATAATTGTCGCTATATTCGTATCGCTTCCAAAGCCAGCCCCTTCTTTTGTCACATCGTTTGCAACAATAATATCTGCGTTCTTTTCCTTTAGCTTTACTGAAGCATTCTCTAATAAGTCATTGGTCTCTGCAGCAAACACGACTAAAATCTTTCTATCCTTGTTTTTCCCAACATATTTTGCAATATCCGGATTTTTAACCAAGTTCAAAGATAGCCTTTCTGCTTTTATTTTTTGAAGGAATATTTCTTCAATTCTGTAATCTGAAGGAGCAGCAGCCTTAATGATGATATCAGCTTTTGCCATTTCTATTTTTACAGCTTCCAACATTTCTACTGTCGTTTTCACTTTTATAATCGAAGATACATCAGGATATTTGACTGAAATATTTCCTGCAATTAATATTACCTTTCCTCCCCTATCCTGAACAGCCTCAGCAAGCGCAACTCCCATTTTCCCCGAAGATCTATTGGTAATATATCTTACAGCATCAATTGGTTCCTCTGTAGCCCCTGCTGTTATTAAAACGGTTTTCCCTCTAAAATCCGGAAAAGGTGTAAGCTCGGAATCAATTAATGACACTATTGTTTCAGGTTCTGCCATCTTTCCTTTACCAATATCTCCACAAGCAAGTCTTCCTTCAGACGGCTCAATAATTCTGTATCCCATTTTCCTAAGTTTATTTAAGTTTTCCTGGTGAGCAGAATTTTCATACATTGCCGTGTTCATAGCTGGACAAATATAAACGGGGGCTTTGGTCGCTAAAACAGTCGTACTTAACATATCATCTGCGATACCTGAGGCAATTTTCCCAATAATATTTGCTGTTGCTGGTGCGATTAAAAACACCGATGCCATCTTTGCATAACTGATATGTTCAACTTCAAACTCTCTATTCTTGTCAAAAGTGCTAGTAACCACCCTATTCATGGATAAAGTTTCAAAAGTTAAAGGGGTAACAAACTCTGTTGCATTTTCCGTCATAATTACCCTGACTTCATACCCAAGCTTAACGAATCTTGAGACTATTTCACAAGATTTATAAGCCGCTATACAACCACTTACTCCCAATACAATAGTTTTTTTCATTTTTATTCCGTAATTATTTTGATTTTGCCTTCATAAATTTCTTTGGCGGCCAATGAAACGGCCTTAAGACCACTTTCTTCTAAAAGAGCTTTTTCCTTCTCAACAGATAATATCTCTTTAGTTCTTTTGGAAATTCCAACTACTAATGCATATCTGCAAGGAGCCTTCTTAATTAATTTGTCAATGGGTGGATCAATCATCATTTTCTTTTCCTCCTAAATTTTTTTGTTCTTCTATTTTGTAATTTTTATATAAATTTGCGAACATATCCACAAGTTCGCCATTATTCTTTCTTTTCGCTCTTTCCGCTTTTATTATCGCAGACACCGTATCAACGCATTTATCTATATAATCATTAATTGCAATATACTCATACTGGCGAATACTTCTATACTCAGTCCTTGCCGTTTTTAGCCTCAACCTCCTCATCCAGTCTTCCTCTGTACCTCTTTGTTCCAGTCTTCTTGCTAATTCTTCGTAGGTAGAGGGGGTTATAAAAACAAAAACTGCCTCATTGAACTCTCTTCTGATTTTAGCCGCACCTTTGGTTTCTATTTCTAAAATAACATCTGTTCCATTGTCAATATATTCTTGTACTTTCGATTTCGGGGTGCCATATTTTTGGCGGAATTTACTTACACATTCTAGGAATTCACCATTTTTTTCCATTTCTTCGAATTCCTCTTCCGTTTTAAAATAATAATGAATTCCATCAATTTCCCCTTGTCTTGGCTTTCGAGTAGTCGCTGAAACAGAATACGCAAGGCCCGGTAGAGAGCCTATAACCTTGTTAAGTACTGTTCCTTTTCCTGCTCCGGATGGCCCAGTTAAAACAAACAAAATACCCTTTCTCATTAGAATCTCCTAATTACTCTAAATTTTGTATTTGTTCTCGCATCATTTCGATAATATTTTTTAGAATAAGTGCCTGTTCAGTTATGATGCTATCATTGCTCTTGCTGGCGATAGTGTTAGCTTCTCTATTTGCCTCCTGAGTTAAAAAATCTAAAGACTTCCCAACAAATCCACCAGCATTAATAATTTTCTTATAATGTTCAACATGCCCCCTTAATCGAGTTAGTTCCTCATCAATATTTGACCTGTCAGTGTAAATGGCTATTTCTTGTGCAAGTCTATTTGAATCTATCTCAAATCCATCTAACACCTCATTTATTCTCATTTTCAATCTCTCTGAATATTCCTTTATTGTATAAGGAGATCTATCACTAATGATGGAGATAGCCAAAGAAATACCTTCTATCTTAGACAACAAATCTTCGGTGAGTTTTTTCCCCTCAGTAGATTTCATTTCTAAAATCTGCAATAATGCAACCTTAGTTGCTTCGGTCACTAGTGAAATCATAGTATTTTCATCATCTTCTATAACTTCTAGTGATACAATGTCTTTGTTAGATAATATTTCAGAGACACCAAAATTATTAATTAAACCTTTCGCACTTAGCTTTTGAGCTTCTTCAACATATCTATCTGCCAACTCCTGATTAATAACCAGCTTACTTTTTAGCAATCTATTGTCTTCATAATTAACGAAAACATCTACGTGGCCCCTAGAAATTTCCGAAGAAATAATCTTTTTTATTTCATCTTCTGCAAATTGAAGCTGTCGGGGCATTTTAATTGATAAGTCTAGAAATCTGTGATTAACAGACTTAATCTCAATAGTAATCTTCCTTCCCTCTCTTGACGAAGATCCCTTTCCATATCCTGTCATACTGTTAATAGTTTTCATATCCCACCTATTTTTCTTTAGTGAATAGTTCATCCGGCCTTGCTTCTAATATTATCTCTTGGCCACCAGGGAACACAGCCATTGGTCTTCCTTTAGTAATTTTTCCAATTATGGTTGCCTCTATCCCATTTTCAGAAAAAGTCTTAACAAGATCTTCTGGAAATCTTGTAGTTATTATCATACTTCCACTAGATATTAGGTTGTAACAATCAATGTTTAACAAATTACATATTTTTCGAGTAAGTGAACTAACTGGTATACTATTAACATATATTTGGCAACCCATTCCTGCTCCTTCACAGATTTCAGCCAGAGCTCCGAATAACCCTCCTTCGGTAATATCATGCATTGAAGAAATGTTTTTATCCTTTACTAATTCATACTCTTTTACTAAACTTATTTTTCTTGAATAATCTAACAATTCTTTCTTCTCAAATTCAGTCAGGTTAAGTAAATGTTCATATTTTTCGGCTAATATAACTGAACCCTCTAAACCTATTGTTTTTGTCACTATTATGGAGTCTCCCTCATTAAGAGAGGTTGCTTTAATATGCTTCTTTGTTTTTCCAACTATTACAGTATTTATAACAAAGCGATTAACTGCATCGGAAAACTCTGTATGCCCGCCGGCGATCTCAATGTTTAATGATTTTGCTTCTTTTTCTGCATCTTCCATAATATTTTTTATATCGCTTGGAGTTGCTTTGGGCGGAGCAATCAAAGTAATCATTGCTAAAAAAGGCTCTCCTCCCGCGGCAAAAATATCATTTGAAGCAACTTTTATAGCCAAACTTCCGATATTATTTGAAGCACCAGTGATAGGATCTGTCGATATCAACAAGATATCTTCGATTTTAAAACTTGCGCAATCTTCTCCAAGAGCCGCACCTGTCTTAATCTCATCTCGTCTATGTTGAATAACATCCAAAACACATTCTTTCAATTCAATTCCGCTTAATTTTCCTACTCTCATGACTGTATCTTAACACAGAATATTAAACTGTAAAGTGAAAATGGACAATTTGTTCCGAGTTATCCACATTTTTGAAAAATATTATTAATACTTCAATTTTCACTGATAAGCTTTAAAAAACTTTCTTCATCAATAATCTGAATTCCAAGCGCCTTGGCTTTCTCAAGTTTACTACCTGCTGCTTCTCCGGCAACTACCAAATTTATTTTTTTGGAAATAGAATCAGATATCATTCCTCCATTTGCAATGATTAATTCCTGGGCTTGTCCCCTTGTTAACGAGGCTAAGCTCCCCGTCAAAACAACAGTTTTTCCTAACAAAGGGCCACTACTTACAGACTCCTCTTTAAATGTAATTCCGTGATTAAGCAATCCATCTATTAGCAAGTTATTATTTTTTTGCCCGAAAAACTCGATAATATTGTCAGCCATTATCTCCCCGAATTCTTCGATTTGAGTTATTTCTTCCTTATTCGCTTGTTGAATTTTCTCTAAGGTTTTAAACTTATCTGCCAACTGTCTTGCTGCTTTTTTACCAATATTGGGAATTCCAATAGCATAAAGAAACCTGGGCAGAGTAGTACTCTTAGATTTATTTATTGAATCAATCAAATTTCTTGCCTTCTTATCTTTAAAACCCTCAATTTTTAATAGATCATCATAATTAATCTCATATAACTTATCCGGAGAATCAATTTTTAAAACATTATACAATTGTTCAGCGGTCTTTTCTGATAACCCTTCAATATCCATTGCCCCTTTTTCAGCAAAATGGTCTATTACAGATATTATTTTCGGAGCACATCCGTCTGTATTTTCACAGTAATAGAATGCTCCTTCTTTTCTTACCTTTGAACCACATGCTGGGCATATTTGGGGAGGTATAATATCTTTGCTGTCTGCAGAGTGTTCATAAACTCCCATGATTTCGGGAATCACATCGTTACTTCGCCGAACCAGTACCTTGCTCCCAATTTTTACTCCTTTCTTCAATATATCATCATAATTATTCAAAGTGGCCCTTTTAATTGTTACTCCCATCAATTCGACTGGTTCAAGTATTGCAAGTGGGTTCAACTTTGATGTACGAGATACCTGCCAAATAACATCTTTTAGTATAGTAGATACTTCAATAGGCTTAAACTTGTATGCAAGAGCCCATTTCGGAAACTTCTCCGTATAGCCTAGATGATTTCTTAATATAACGTCATTAACTTTTAGTACAGCTCCATCTATCAAAAAATCTTGTTCATTTCGCTCTTGCTCAATTCTATTCAAAACTAATTCTGCACCTTCAATATCGTTAACAATATTAAATTCTTTACCTATTAAAAATCCATTTTCGAAAAGAAAATCTCTCATACTTTTCTGAGATGGAAACTCTATTCCCTCATGATATCCTATGTTGTAGGCAAAAAAATCGAGTTTTCTCTTTGCCGTCTCCTTAGGATCCAAATTTCGAATAGCTCCTGCCGCTGCATTTCTGGGGTTTTTCATTTGAACTTCTGCATTTCTATTATATTCATCAAAGGAAGATAGCATCCAAATACCTTCTCCTTGTACTTCGATGTAACCTTTAAATGGGATTGAGGAAGGAACTGAGCGAATTGTCTTAACCTGAGATGTAACATCCTCCCCGGTAACCCCATCACCCCTTGTCGCAGCACTCTTAATTATGCCTTTATCATATGTAATTGATAATGTAAGGCCATCGAATTTATGCTCTATCGTAATTTCTGGAATTATTCCATTCTCTTTAATCAATCTGTGGAAAAAATCCTCCACCTCTTGTATATTTTTTGCTTTGTCTAAAGAATACAATTTCTCCTTATGCTTGTATTCGGAAAAAGAAGCCAAAGTTTCCCCTCCTATTCTATGAGTTGGAGAGTCTGGAAGAATCATTCCTAAATCTTCTTCCAGCTTTTTGAGTTCATCATATAAAACATCATACTCTGCGTCTGATACTGTCGGGCTATCTAACACATAATAATCATAAGAATACTTATTCAATATTTTTATAAGTTCAAGCATTCTGTCCATAATATCCCTTCCCAAAAAAATTATCTAAAAAATTCTGTACTGTTTCTCCTTTTTTGTCTTTGCCAAAAAAATCTTTTTATAGCAAAGTCATTGGAGTGTTTTTTATCACAAACTTTTTTATTCCCAAATCGGGGAACTCTACCGTAGCAACCTTGTCATCTTCCTCACCCGTTATCAATATTATAACACCTTCTCCATATCTTGAATGTTTAATCCTCTTTCCTGTCTTATAATCTTCGATGGATTCATTGTAAACACTAGGTGCATGAATAATTTGCTTTATTGCATTTACACATTCATTTGCCTTCTCAACACTGCCGTTGTATCCGTAATCATCCTCTCTGTCCGAAAAACTAATCCTTTCTTCCTCAAATTTCCTTCCCCCAAATTCGCTGAATGCCTGTCTTGATCCATCAGCTTTCATTTCCGAAATAAAACGGGACGGGTAATGAAATTCATCTTTTCCGTACCTAAACCTTCTATTAGCGTTTGACACATAAAGCCTGTCCTTTGCGCGTGTTATAGCAACATACATTACTCTTCTTTCTTCTTCCACCTCTTCCTTATTAATTGACTGCTGAGAGGGGAAAACACCTTCTTCACAGGCAGCAACAAAAACAACTGGGAATTCAAGACCCTTTACTGCATGTACTGTGGATATCGTAATACAGCCCTCGGATTCTATTTCCTTTGTCTCAGGGGCAAGAGTCACCGACTCTATAAAAGCATCTAAAGAAGAGTCCTTATTTTTTAATTGAAATTGCTTAGCTTGTTTTTCAAAAAACAAGATATTTTCATATCTGGTCTCAGCTTCTTCTTTGGTTTGGCCCTTCTCCAATTCTTCCTTGAAGCAAGTCAATTCCAAAATATAGCGAATAATACATTCTATCGCGGTATTTTTCTTAGAAATAAGTTTTCGCATTAACTCAACAAATTCGATTGTTTGAGCTTTTGCTCTAAATTTCACTTCATCTAAATCGGCGGCGATACAAGCAGCTTCGAAAAGAGATATGCCTTTTTCAGTAGAGATTCCAGAAATAAAATCAACCGCAGCTCCCCCCATCCCTCTTTTGGGATAATTTACCACTCTCAAAAAAGCTGCGTTATCCTCTGGGTTGGAGACAAGTCTTAAATAAGCTAGTACATCAAGTATTTCTTTTCTTTCATAAAACTTATAGCCGCCCAAAACTCTGTAACTAATACCTGCTTCCCGAATTCGATTTTCAATAGCATTGCCAGCTATTGCCTCCCTAACAAGAATGGCAAAATCACTATTTTGGTAGTTATTATTATATTTCAGGGAATAAATAATAGAAGTAATTTGCTGGGCCTCCTGCAAATCGTTGAAAGAATTTAAATACTCTACTCTAACTCCAGAATTGCGTTGGGCTACAAGCTCCTTCTCATGCCTCTCACTATTATTCTTAATTAGATTATTAGCGCTGGTGATAATGTTGGGTGTTGAGCGATAATTCTCCTGAAGTTTAAAAGTTTTTGCTTCCTTATACACTTGGTCAAAGCACAAAATATTCTCAATTTCTGCACCTCTCCACTTATATATGCACTGGTCATCATCTCCAACAACAAATAAATTCTTCCATTTTTCAGCAATTAGTTTAGTAATATCGTTTTGAATTTTGTTGGTATCCTGAAATTCGTCGACATGGATATACTTAAATTTGTTCTTATAATACTCCGCAATATCAGGATTATTGTTTAAAAGCTCAAAGGCATTAACAAGCAAATCGTCATAATCCATAGCATTGGCTTGTAACAATCCTTCTTGATATTTTCTGAATAAATCAGCCTTTTCCGGATTGTTTATCCCATCTATTGACGCGGTATACCTTTCAGCAGTAAGCCCCTTTTGTTTCGCATTACTTATCTCATTCCTAACTTCATCTTCTGTTAAATAATCTATTCCTTGATTCTTAAATATTCTTTTAAATAATTTTTTGCTATCATCATCATCGTATATTGAAAATCCTGCCTTAAATCCTATTTTTTCGGCGTGTTTTCTCAATATTATTGAGCAAAACTTATGAAACGTATATACCCACACTGAATTATCCGGGCCCAACATTTTCTCCAGTCTTTCAACCATTTCATTCGTAGCCTTATTAGTAAAAGTAATAGCTAATATATTGTAACCAGGTACTCTCAAATTTTGAACAAGATGCGCAATTCTATGTGTTAACACCCTGGTTTTTCCCGACCCTGCACCAGCTAAGACCAAAACAGGTCCTTCCGTACACATTACTATCTCTTTTTGAATCGGGCTTAATCCTGAAAAAATATCTTGATCCACTTCAACCTTCCATTCCGTTATAAATTTTCTCTTACGCAACTACAGTTTTAATTCAAACACATAAACTGATTAAACGTATTATCCTAAAATAAAACCTCTACAATATTTACTAATAATTAAAAGTACAATTCATCTTCTAATTAAAAATTTTTGTTATAATTGATCTTCCCATCCCTTTGGGATAAAGTGGGAAGAAAATATTTTTTCTGCATAATTATCCGACATTCCGGCAATATAATCCTTAATATTTACTATAGGATCATCCGAAATAGTCTTATATAGTTCAGGAATATCCTCAGGATGCGCGTAAAAATAGTCGAAAAGAATTCCCAGCATTCTAACAGCTTTCTTCTCTTCTTTTTTGGCAACTACTGAGCCATAGACTTCGTTAAACATAAACTCTCTAAGCTTTGCCATCTCTTCGCCAACTACTTCACTCATGCTAATTTCGTTTCTTCCATAGGATGCTTTTATTACATCCTTTACTAAAGAATCAATTTTCTTACCTTTTCCTTTACCCAATACACACTCTATACTAGATGGAATATCCTCCTCTTTCAATATTCCAGCTCTAACAGCATCCTCAATATCATGCGTTAAATATGCTATTCTGTCAGAAATGCTAACAACCCGACCCTCCAATGTAATTGGGGTTTGCCCTAATCTATGATTCAATATCCCATCTCTAACCTCATAAGTAAGATTAAGTTTTTCAATTATATCAACTACCCTTAAACTCTGCTCATTATGCTCAAAATGGCCTGTTTTTGCACGAAGTACCCTTTCCCCAGCGTGTCCGAATGGAGTGTGCCCAAGATCATGACCAAGTGCGATCGCTTCCGTCAAGTCTTCATTTAGGCACAATGCCCTACTAATAGTACGAGCTATTTGAGTAACCTCCAGTGTATGAGTTAGTCGGGTTCTATAGTGATCCCCTCCTGGGGACAAAAAAACCTGCGTCTTATGTTTTAATCTTCTGAAAGACTTTGAGTGAAGTATTCTATCTCGGTCTCTTTGAAATTCTGTTCTAAGAGAACAAGGCTCAATCAATATAGCCCTACCCTTAGTGTTTATACTTTTTGTCGCATATTCGGACAAGAACTCTTCTTCAAATCTCAAATAATCTTCTTTCATATTTACATCCAAATAAAAATCAATATTACATATAATAACATAAGATAGCTAAAAATTATTAATTACTTGCACTAAAAAAATCAAATGGGTTACTATCATGCCAAACAAAAAGTGCCGTCATAAACGGCACCGTTTTGTAATACTTCTAAACACTATTTACTACTATTGATTGCAGCCTGAGCAGCAGCAAGAATGGCTATTGGAACACGGAATGGGGAACAGGACACATAATTCAATCCAATAGAGTGGCAAAATTCAATTGTATATGGATCTCCACCATGCTCTCCACAGATTCCTAGCTTAATTTTTGGATTGGTTGCACGCCCTTTTTCTGAAGCGAGCTTAACAAGCTCTCCTACTCCGTTCACATCCAGTCTTTGGAAAGGATCACTTTCAAATATCCTCTTTCCATAATAGAAGGGAAGGAATTTCCCAGCATCATCTCTGCTAAACCCAAATGTCATTTGCGTTAAATCATTGGTACCAAAAGAGAAAAAGTCGGCTTCGGTTGCAATCTTGTCTGCAGTTATCGCTGCTCTTGGTATTTCTATCATTGTGCCTACGCTGTACTCAACCTTCGTACCTGCTTCTTTCATAACTTTTTCAGCAGTTTCAACCACAACTCCCTTTACAAACGCAAGCTCTTTTACCTCGCCAACCAAAGGAATCATTATTTCTGCCTTTACATTCCCGCCCTCTTTGTTGACAGCAATAGCAGCTTCTATAACCGCCCTAGTCTGCATTTCCGCTATTTCTGGGAACGTCACTGCCAAACGGCAACCACGATGTCCAAGCATAGGATTACTCTCTTTCAGGGATTCAACAGTCTCTTTAACTTTTTCAAATGACACGCCCAGGTCTTTTGCCAGTTCAACCATTTCTGTATCCTTATGGGGAAGGAATTCGTGAAGAGGTGGATCTAAAAATCGAATAGTAACAGGGTTGCCCTTCATTTCCTTGTAAATCCCGATGAAATCTTCTCTTTGCATAGGAAGCAATTTAGCTAAAGCCTTTCTTCTAGCTTCCTCAGTGTCGGCAATAATCATCTCTCTCACTGATTTAATGCGCGTTTCTTCAAAAAACATATGTTCAGTACGGCAAAGGCCTATTCCCTGAGCCCCAAATTCGTAAGCCGTTTTTGCATCCTTTGGGTTATCGGCGTTAGCGCGCACTTTTAATGTTCTAGTTGCGTTTGCCCAGTCCATAATAGTTCTAAAGTGGCCACTGATCTCCGCATTTACTGTTGGAATTGTCCCAGCATAAATATTACCAGTGCTTCCATCAATTGAAATCACATCATCTGGACCATATTTCTTCCCATTTACTGTTAAGGTTTTTTCTTCTTCATTAATGATTAGTTCTCCGCAACCAGATACGCAACAAGTACCCATTCCACGAGCTACTACGGCTGCATGTGAGGTTAAGCCTCCCCTTGCGGTAAGAATGCCTTCTGAACAATGCATTCCTTCAATATCCTCTGGGGATGTTTCAAGTCTGACCAGAACAACTTTCTCTCCTGCTTGAGTTCTAATTTTCGCTTCTTCTGCTGAAAAAGCAATTTTTCCAGAAGCAGCTCCGGGTGACGCGGGAAGGCCGGAGGCTATTGGACTCCATTTCTTTAATTCACTAGCCGAAAATGTTGGGTGAAGAAGATCATCAAGTTGTTTTGGTTCGATTTTCAAAAGAGCCTCTTTTTGTGAACAAAGCCCTTCTTCTACTAATTCGACCGCGACTCTAACTGCAGCTTGCGCTGTACGTTTTCCGTTTCTGGTCTGTAGCATATATAATTTTCCACGTTCGATTGTAAACTCCATATCTTGCATATCGTGAAAATACTTCTCAAGTTTATTCGCTATTTCGACAAATTGATTATATACTTCTGCGTTGGTCACTTTCAGGTGGTCAATAGTTGAAGGAGTCCTTATTCCTGCCACGACATCTTCGCCTTGTGCATTCATAAGATATTCCCCATATAATTTCTTTTCGCCAGTCGATGGGTTACGAGTGAAAGCAACGCCAGTTCCTGAAGTGTCCCCCATATTACCAAATACCATTGACTGAACATTTACTGCTGTTCCCCAGTCACTGGGTATGTTATTCATTCTACGATACACATTTGCTCTTGGGTTATCCCAACTTCTAAATACAGCTTCTACCGCTCCAACTAATTGAACTTTAGGGTCTTGCGGGAATTCTTGCCCTTGGCTCTTTTTGTAGAAAGCTTTAAACCGTGAGACCAATTCTTTAAGGTCTTCCGTTTTCAAATCAGTATCCAGTTTTACTCCCCTGGATAACTTCAAATCATCAATTATTTTTTCAAAAAAGTTTTTCCCAATACCTATAACAACATCGGAATACATTTGTATAAATCTGCGATAGCAATCATAAGCGAATCTCGGATTATCCGTTAGTCTGGCCAATCCCTCAACAGAAATATCATTTAGTCCGAGGTTTAATATTGTGTCCATCATTCCAGGCATAGATGCTCTTGCGCCACTTCTAACAGAAACTAAAAACGGGTTTTCAATGGATCCAAATTTCTTGTCAGTTTCTTTTTCAAGAATTGCCAAAGTTTTGAAAATCTCTTCATTAATTTCACTATTGATTTTTTTACCATCCTTGTAGTAGGCGGTACAAGCTTCAGTAGTAATTGTAAATCCGGGAGGTACTGGCATCCCAAGCTTTGTCATTTCTGCAAGATTTGCTCCTTTCCCTCCAAATTTAGCCTTGTCTTTTCCGTCTGCTTCTCTAAATAAATAAACGAATTTTGTCATACATTTCTCCTATTTAAAATTATTATATACATATTGATCTCAAGTATTATATAATGAGAGACAATTTATATCAAGCAAAAGACAATGCATTGGTACCGCTTAAGAACATGATAATATCTGTCAAAATATTCTTCTCGAATATTCTAAAGCAGTTTTTGAGCCTCTTTAATTGAATATATATGTACGGATAAATCTTCTAGAAATAAGTGGCCTATAAATACAAACATCTTAAAAAGTTCACCAGAAGTTATCTCTAGGGTGCCTAAATCAGAAGGTTCCATTCCAGAAATCGAAATGATTAAATCTTGATATTTGGACGGAATTGTATTATGAGATTTCAAATCAATTCCCAAGTCGGCAAACAAACTCGTTAAAAACCAAAGGGAAAAAATAAACGGCGATATATCTTCGTTGTTAATATAAGCCAAAGAAATAAGCGCATTTTTCAGTTCATTCGAAGCCTCAATACCCTCCTCTGTAGTTTTCTCTAAGGCCTCTAAAACTATCTGGGTTGCAGAATATTTTTTTATATCTTGCCAACTGCCAAGAAAACATTCTTCTACTGAGCAACCTATAATAGCATGCCTTCCACCATTTTTTGTTAAAATATACTCACCAAAACAAGGAGACGTACAAGGAAGTTTCAGCTTCGAGTTAATTTTTTTAACAGACTTTGCAGACGCTAGAATTTTCCCTTGTTCCGCCGTAACAAGGGTGATAAGCTTGTCATTTTCCTTATAATCCTCTGTTTTTACGCACAATGCCCTGTATTTAATTTCCAAAACAACCCTCTAAAATAAAATGTGTAATAAATAGTTATTGTAAACTAGATTATTTAAGGCTTATACATTTTAATAAAAAATACGTAGATACAAATTCCCTTATACAAATGCGGTATGGCAGTGAACAATTCCAAAAATAAAATAATCCCTAAATTTATCGATAATTATTCCCCTCTGTAGTCCGTTTTATTATATCCTAGCTTATCTAAAATATTTTCCCTCTCTCTCCAATCCTTCTGTACTCTGACCCAAAGGGTTAAGAAAACTTTTGAGCCAGCAACCAGCTCTATATCTTGTCTTGCATATGTGGAAATCTTTTTTATCATACTTCCACCCTTTCCGAGAACAATACCTTTATGACTTTCTTTTTGTACTATAATGTCCGCATCAACATTAATGACTCCATCTTCCCTTTCTTCGTATTTGTTTATTGATACGGCTATTCCATAGGGGATTTCTTCATCCAATAACCTTAACGCTTTTTCCCTAATGATCTCGGATATTACAAAGTTCATACTCCTGTCGGTATAAATATCTTCGGGAAATATTCTATCAGTGATAGGTAACAATACTTTTATCTCCGTTATCAATGGTTCCACATTCTTGCCCTTGATAGCAGAAATAGGAACAACAGCAGAAAGCCCTTGTATCTTTGAAATTTCACTTAGAATAGCAGCAACCTTTGGAGGGTCCACACGGTCAATCTTGTTGACCACCAAAACAACTTTTTTTCCTGTTTCTATATATCTTTTAACATTTTCTTGATCATAATAGTTGAAATCCTTTTCAGCGTTTGTGAGATACAACACAATATCTACTTCGTTCAGAGCGGCTGTAACAGATCTCATCATAAATTTTCCAAGTTCATTCTCCGGTTTATGCAAACCTGGAGTGTCAACAAAAATAATTTGAGAATCATTATCGTTTCTTATCCCAAGAATCTTGTTCCTTGTTGTTTGTGGTTTCCAACTGACAATCGCGACCTTTTGTCCTACCAAATAATTAATTAAGGTCGATTTGCCTGCATTTGGTCTTCCAAGAACGGCTACAAAACCACATCTTATTTCGCCTTTCACTTCTTCAGATTTCAATTGGTCATTATTTCCTAGCGAGCTATGAAGAATTTCTTTTTTATATTCTTCAGATTTCAATTGGTCATTATTTCCTAGCGAACTATGAAGAATTTCTTTTTTATATTCTTCAGAGAAATATTGTTCCACTGTTTTCTGGTATTCATCATCACTCATATTTCTTGAGCACCCGATAGAATCCATAATTATCTCTTGCTCTCTTTCCATTTTATCTCTATCTGTGTCATTTTGATGGTCAAAACCAAGTAGATGTAAAGCCCCGTGGATCGCCAAGAAAGATATTTCCCTTGAGATTGAGTGATTATATTCTTTTGCTTGTTGAACAGCTTTTTCAAAGCATATATATATTTCTCCAAGAATAACACCCTCAGATTCAGGATTTATATCATTTAAATAATCCTCATAATTAAAAGGAAGAGTAATCTCTAAGGAAGGGAAGGAGAGCACATCCGTAACTAAATCTATTCCCCTCGATTCACGATTAAGGTCTTTCATCTCACTGCTATCCAAAAAATCCATTTCAAGATCCACGTCGTTTATATCGATACTAAAATGAGAAAGGACGCCCTCTAAAGCGCGCCTTACCGTCATTTCATATTTATCTGCTCTATAAATTTCAATCATTATTTATCTACTATTTCCTTTTTTTGTGATTATCGTATTTGATTCTAGTATGATACATCGATGGGACTGCTTCAACTAGGGTATCTTCTATTATGCTCAATTCTTTGAAAGTGATTGGGCAGTCTGAGAATTGATTAGTATCCATTTTTCCTTTAATTAAGGAGTGGACAAATTTTCTAAAATCCTCCGGGTCTTCATAGTTGCCAACTGCTCTACTGGCAGCTTCTACTGTATCTGCAATCATAATGATTGCACCTATTTTTGTCCTTGGTTTTGGCCCGGGGTAACTAAACTCAATTTTATCAACGCTTTCTTCAGTATAACCCTGAGCTTTATATAAGAAGTAGTTTACCGGGGTAGTTCCATGGTGTTCAAGAGCGATATTCGCAATTACATCCGGAATACCTCCGGCCTTAAGCATTTCATAGCCGGCAGTAACATGGCTAATTATCATAGAAACGCTGACCTCTGGGATAATATCATCGTGAGGATTATAACCCTTTTGATTCTCTATAAAATATTCAGGGTTTTTTACCTTTCCCATATCATGATAATAAGCAGCAGCCTTTGCTAATTGTGTGTCTTCATTAATTGCGTCTGCACAAAGTTCTGCAAGATTTCCGACGATTAAGCTATGGTTAAATGTTCCAGGGGCTTCCTTTACAAGTTTCTTAAGCAAAGGACTTTCTAAAGAACATAATTCTGCCATTCTAAAAACAGTGTTAACTTTAAATACATACTCCATTAAAGGTAATGTGACCATATATAGTGAAACAGACAACAGAACTGCTACCGCGGACCATACTCCACCCATTAATACCGTATAAGAATCAGTAATTCCCGAAGCCAGATGAATTATCATGGGAATAAACGCCGTGCCAACTCCAAGAACAAATCCCATAACAGTAAACTTAAGTCTCGTGGAGGATTTTCCTATAAGCATTATCATGAAAATAGAAACTATTATAGAGGTAAGCAATGAACCCACATTCTCGCTTAAAACAACTGTATCCTTAAATAGAACCATATTAAGCAGAAAATATGAGTTAGAAACAATTATTTGAGTTACTACTCCGATTTTTTTATCAACCAATGTTGCAACCAACAGTGATGCCAAAAGAACGGGAGAAATGTAAAGATTAATAAGTTCTCCAAAAGCCCAAGAACATGCGTAAGTCAATAATAATGATAGGCACACAATACCAAGCATCCTATCCCTAGACATAGCATCGTGCCTAGCATATCTGGTTGTAAAAAACAAAGTAATGAGCAAAACAAAAAAAAGCAACGCAAAAAGCAAAAATTCAATTAGGGACTCAACATTTAGTATTTTGACAAAATAATTGAACCTCTCTAATTCGCTGAGTTTCACAAAAAAAGCCAAGACCAATGCTGTTCCCAAAATAGTCATTATCCTTCTAAAAACTATTTTTGCAGGGACTGAACCTTCTAAACCAATCTTTTGCAGAGAATTTTTTCTCATTAATTCCTTCCGATTCATTATTATACTAAGAACATTATTATACTATAATTATACCTGCAAGTCCACAAAACCAAGTCCTAACACAAACAAGTGAATATAGAGATGTATGTTTTGAATCCCATCATTAAGTTAAGATGTATTTTATAATATTTCTATTTAGCTCGTTATTTACATCAATTGCATTTTTCAAAATAATGCGGAATAATTGAAACTCTTAACCAAAATCTATTCCTTTCATTAATTCTATTAGCTATCCATCGGTGGTTTTTTATTGGGATCCTCAGTAAATTTTACATGGTCTCCATCCCATTTATACATAATTTTTTTTAACGCACCATTTCTATTCTTTTCAATTGCAAGAACAATATAGCCTGAGCCCTTGTCCTCTGTATCCTCTTTCTCCCTAGCTAAAAACATTACTACGTCTGCATCTTGTTCAATTGCCCCCGATTGTCTCAAATCCGAAAGTTTGGGTATAATCGTCTTTCCGCTTTGATCTTTTCCCTTTTCTCTTCCCTCGATGCTTCTTGAAAGTTGCGATAGAGCAACAACTGGGCAACTTAGATTCATTGCTATCATTTTCAGCATACGGCTGTTTTTGGTTACTTCTGAAGTCTCAGATAGTTCCATTGTCTTTTTAGAAGAAGTCGGATCGTTGTAATTAAGTAGTTGAAGATAATCGACTATAACTAGGTCTATTTTCTCCTCTTGTAAGGCAAGAATTTTACAACTTGACCAAATATTATTCGGGGTTTGAAGAGATTGATCACTAATGAAGACCTTGGTTTCACCAAAAGTCGCATGTATTTTAAAAACTTCATCTAATCCACTTTGATTAATATTCCCGGAAAAAACACTGCCCATATCTAAGCTTGTCATCATCGCAATTAATCTTTGAACTATCTGTTCCGCCGGCATTTCCATTGAAAAAATAGCAATAACCTTTTTTTCTCGCTTTTCTATTATATTGGCCACAATATTTACAGCAAACGCGGACTTCCCTACAGATGGTCTTGCAGCAAGAATAATGAGGTTTCCTTTTTTTAATCCATCAGTAACTTTATCAAGCAATGGAAAATGTGTTTGAAGTCCTTTAAATGCATTCCTATTCTTAGATAATTCTTCAATCTTTTCAAGGAACTTTCCAGAAGCCTTACCCAATGGAATCATCGAATTCCCCGAATTCAGCTCTTGAGATAACTTCAAAACTGAACCTTGTGCAAAACTAAGACAATCCTCATATCTGTCCATTTTTTCAGACGCTTCCACTATACTTTTGCCACAGTCATTTATTCTCCTTAGTACCATATCTCTATAGAGAATATCCTTGTATTCCTGCAAACTAGTGCCATATAAGCTAGTTGAAGATTTGATTAAATTCCCAAGATATTCTATTACTCCCTTTTCTTCAGGATAATGAATATTCATATAATCGTTTACATTCAAAAGGTCAACATTTCCATTTAAAGAAAGCTTTTGTATAGCAATAAATAATTTCTGGTTCAATGGATGAAAAAAATGATCTTCCGTTAAGCCATCCAAGTTTTTTACTATAGACTCATTGTTGTTTATTAGACTGGCAATAACCTCGTTTTCGATTTCTAAGCTATAAGGAAACCGTGCGCTTCCTTCGAAAGTCTTCTTTGTCCTTATTTGTTTATCTTTGGGAGCCATTTTTCCTCCTATTCCCTATTAAATATATTATTTAGACCTATTAAAAAAATTATTATTAATTACGAATTACCTTCTTCTGTGGTCTGATTAGTCCTTTTCATTTCTTTTTTTCTCAGTACGAAATAAAACACTAACAGTACAATTACTGAGGCAACTATAAGAGTTACATTCCATCCTAAAGAATTGTACACCATCTGTGTAAGTACTATTGATGTCCCACCAATAGAATCGTTATCCATTACAAACTCATGAATATATAATTCATAGTTCGAATTATAATATACCTCATCCGCATTAGATTGGATTGTTTTTGTTGATAAGCTGGTACCATAATTATAAATATATTTTAAGTTAGTAGTGTTAACTTGTGGAATATTTAGCATGGAATTAACCACTGTTTCAATATATGTGCCCTCAATATCCTTAAAAACTGGTTCGGAACTCGAAGAATATATGCTTTTGTAAAAGCCCCACTCAACTAAATCATCCAAAGGATTGTAAGCTTCATACCCATCTTCATCTGGATCGGACAGTGCTAAACTATGTCTACTTGGGTAAGAGGCTAAAACTACTTCAAATAAATCTTCTTCTTCGTCATAAGTTGCCTCAAACCCTGCTTCTGAAAAAAAATCTTTCAGTCCAGTCAATTCACCTTTGATATTTTCTCTCAATTGAGGGACTTCGGAATTTGCCACTCTAGAAACAATATATTCTTCGTTAACCCAAGCCTGAATGGTATATCTAATCTCCCCATTCTTAAAACTTAGAACGTTGTAAATTACTTCTGCAACATGCAATTCAGCGCTATCCTCTGCGCTTGCATAGGTTATTTCGTTGCTATAACAAGAGTAAATTCCGATCAATGAGATAAGAAAAATAACAATATATTTAGATAATTTTCCAATCATTTTCATTTTTTAATTTCCAACATAGTTAAATTTACTCACAACAGACAAAAACTCTGATCCTTTATTTATTTTTTTTCAATTTTTCCACCGCTATTTCAAAATCATCCATAGCATTTTTGAATGGATCGGTCGAAGATAAGTCAACATCAGCAAGTTTAAGTACATCTACAGGAGATAAAGAACATCCTGCAGAAAGCATATCAAAATACTTGGGAACAAAACTATTGTCTTTCAATATATTTTGGGCTATATTAACCGCCGCAGTTAACCCTGTAGCGTATTTATACACATAAAACGGTGTGTAGAAATGAGGTATCCGAAGCCATTCACTTGCTATCTGTTCATCGTGAATAACACCATCCCCATAATACTCTTTGTTTAGTCTGTAATATTCTTCTGAAAGAAAATCCGGTGTAAGAGGTTTTCCCTCCTCATATGAATCGTGGGCAAATTTCTCAAACTCTGCAAACATAACTTGTCTGAAAATAGTAGTCCGGAACATATTTACATAATAATTCAAGAGGAAATCTCTACCCTTCGAGTCCACTTTTTCTATCAAATACTTTAGTAGAAGTACCTCGTTAACCGTACTCGCAACCTCTGCAACAAAAATTTTATATTCTGCTTTTTCAGGACATTGTGCTCTGTTAGACATATACGAGTGTATGGCGTGCCCCATTTCGTGTGCAATGGTAAAAATATCGTGTGTAGTCTTTGTATAGTTTAACAAGACATAGGGATGAGTCTCATATATGCTTACGGAATAAGCCCCACTTCTCTTGTTTTCAGTTTCATAAACGTCAATCCATCCCTCATTAAATGCTCTTTTCAATAAAGATACATACTCTTCTCCAAGAGGAGCAAGAGCTTCACATATTAACTCATATGCTTCCTCATATTCCATCGAAAGTTCAAATCCCTCACTAATTGGGAGATACATGTCATACATATGCATTTCATTTGTCTGAAGAGCATTCTTTCTATATCTAACATATTCATGCATTTTAGGAGTATTTTTCCTAACAGATTCGATAAGATTCTGATATACTTGTTTATCCACATTTTCATTGAACAGTGCCTTTTCGAGAGCAGATGAAAATTTTCTGATCTTTGAATATGTACAATCCTTTTTTACTGCAGATATATAATTCATTCCTATCGTGTTTCTATGCCCGATAAAACCTTTGTAATAACTAAAAAATGCATTTTTTCTTAATGTTTCATCCTTACTTTCAAGATAAAGAGAATAAGTTCCATGGGTTAAAGGCATAGAATTGCCTTTTCCGTCAAGAACATTCTCGAATTTTAAATCAGCATTATTAAAAACAGAAAAAACATCTCGAAATCCATCTGAAAAAGCAGAAATTTCCGCAATCAACTCCTCTTCCTTTTTAGATAAAATATGTTTTTTATTTCTAATTATATCTTCTAACAATACAGAGAAATCTAAATAATCTTTAGAACTAGCCATGTTCACTAAAACAGATTCTTCGAAATCAGATAACTCTGGTTCGATAAATGCCAGAGCCCCGTAAAGTTTGGTTATTAACATCTCTACTCTTCCCATTAAGGCCTGGCTTTTTGACTCTCCTGTGTTTTGATCGTGCTTAAGCATCGCATAGACATATAATCTTGAAACGTTAAGGTTTAACTTTGTGGATAATTTCAAACAATCCAAGGAAGAACAAGGGTCCAAATTCCCTTCAAATTCCTTAATTTCTCCAATTAATTTTTCAGTTTCTATATAAAGAAGGTCAAAATCCTCTTCGCTCTTGAATATACTATCCAACTCCCATTGTCTATTCAGGGGAACATCTTTTCTATTAATCATGTTTTGCTCCTTTTCCAATATGAAATAAATGATACTATCAAAAGCACTTACAGTCAACATCAGTCATGGTCTAAAAACAATAATATGGCTCACTTTTTTTGCTTATACTTGTCTCATTTTATTCTTAGCCCAAGAAAAATTGGCACAGTAATTAAATTATTTGTTTAAAAACTAAATAATATTAAAATCAACTTTATCAAAAAAGTTGGGCTTAATAAATTAATTATTGAGTCTAGCTTGATACAACAGTTGTTTCTTTAAATCATATAATCCATCTGATAAATCGACCTTATAAACGTGTGGATTGACGAGTCTCCTATATTCTTCCCAGAACTCATCTCGACATTTTTTAGCATACATCACTGTATCAGAAAGGGGAGGTATTTTGTAAACTTTTTCTCCCGAAAGATATATCGGGATAGTTAAATCTCTCATCGAGTATTTAGTGAAAGTCTTCTTTTTCCATGTTTCAACAGGATGGAAAATTGTTAGTGGGCTTTTTGTATCAAATTTTTCATCTCTTAAGGCGATAAGATCTGCTGCGGCCATCCCATCTTCATCGTAAATTCTATAAACTGACTTAAATCCAGGATTTGTAATTTTTGCATCTGTATCTGATATCTTCATTTTTGGCTCAAAGACCTTATTCTCCTCTATTCCAGCCATCTTATAAACCCCTCCAAGTGCGGACATTGGATATCCCGTTATTAGTTTAGTTCCTATCCCCCAACTATCTATTTTAGCCTGTTGTCCCTTCAAAGAGTTAATTATATCTTCATCAATATCTCCTGAAGCAAAGATCTTTACCCCCTTGAAACCCTCTGAATCCAACATTTTCCTAGATTCTTTTGTTAAATATGCCAAATCTCCACTGTCTATTCGGATGCCTATTGGCTCAAATCCCTTTGCCCTAAGTTCCTTAAATACCGTAATAGCGTTTGGAATACCACTTTTTAAAGTGTCATAGGTATCAACTAGCAAAAGACATTTTTGGGGATATATCGAAGCATAGGCCCTAAAAGCCTCTAATTCGGAAGAAAAACTCATTACCCAACTGTGTGCATGAGTTCCACTGACTGGAACGCCAAATAATTTCCCAGCCATAACGTTTGACGTAGAGGTGCAGCCTCCAATTATACTTGCCCTACTTCCATATATTCCTGCATCCGGACCTTGAGCTCTCCTGAGCCCGAACTCTGCAACGGCACCCTCAGATTCTTGAGTTATTTTCATTGTCTTTGTAGCTATCAGCGTTTGATGGTTAATAATATTTAGCAAAGCAGTTTCAATTAATTGGGCTTCGAATAAGGGAGCTTTTATAGTCAAAATTGGTTCGTTGGGAAAGGCTATCTCACCCTCTTTCATGCCATAAATATCTCCAGAGAATTTGAACTTTTTTAGTCTTTCAAAAAACTTTTCTCCAAACAGATTCAATGATTTTAAATAATTAATATCATCCGAATCAAAAGACAAGTTATCGATGTACTCGATAGCTTGTTCCAGCCCTGCAACCAAGGCAAGATCTAGTTGTTCGGTTTTTCTAAAAAAAAGGTCGAAAACCGCCTCTCTGTCTGCCATATCACAATCAAGATACCCATTCATCATGGTGAGCTCATATAAATCAGTTAATAAAGTAAGGTTTCTCATTTTCAATTCTTCCTCTTTTTAAAATACTTAAACAGAATTCCTTTATAGTGCAATTGTTGAAGCTTTTCGAGAAAATACCTTGATATAGTCTAAGACATTCCATAGTATGTTTTTGCACCTATTTCATGTGTCAATAAACTAAATATCTATTTTAGTTGCCCCGCTATTTCTAATTTTTAGCAGGTATATATTTCCTTGTCCGAAAATATCTCCCATATATTTTTTGAAAGTTTCTACCTTTTCATTATCGACAAAAGCGAGTATTGTCCCCGCAAAACC
The DNA here is from genome assembly GCA_002070965.1 of Firmicutes bacterium ADurb.Bin080. Classification (GTDB taxonomy): domain Bacteria; phylum Bacillota; class Clostridia; order Christensenellales; family DTU072; genus MWEH01. Next base: position 42,519 of record MWEH01000170.1, read on the forward strand.
TCCCCCATGTACTCTTACGGCTCTAAGTCCTTCTATTCTTTGAGCCAGAGCGAGAGCTAAAGGAATAGGCTGCATTTTATCTCCTTCTGGATAACAGTTTTGTAATAATCTATAAGAACTATCTCCAGATTGGTTAATTCCAGCAAAAACCTCTTCTTCATCCGCGTTTTTGAGGGCTTGATATACTTTTTCCACTCTTGAATTTTCTTCATAAAAATGTATAGCTCTCAATATAGCCCTTCCACTAGTTTTTTTTGAAATATCTTGGATTGAATCATAAAAATCTCTTTTTTCTATTTCCCTCAGTTTTTCCTTCCCAAAAAATCCAGCAACTTCCTCCATCTCCGCTCTAATAGATGCGTAATTTGGAGTCAGATTTGTATGGTCTCCTCCACAATTTACAACTACAACCGATACATCTGAGAAAGGCCAATTTACTTTTTCAACTTGAGGAGAACTTGGGTCTCTGAAGTCCATGTGACTTATTCCGCCAAATGATATTGCAGATTGATCCATTAATCCTGATGGTTTACCGAAGTAAACATTCTCAGCGTATTGTGAAACAATAGCTTTTGTAATAGGGTCAATTTTGCCTTCATTATAAAATACATTGAAAATCTCGGAAACTAACAACTCAAAAGCTGCTGAGCTGCTCATCCCCGCACCCTTAAAAACATCGGATGTTGTTGTAGCAACAAAACCTCCAATCAATAACCCTCTTTCGACAAAACCATTTGCTACTCCTCTAACTAAAGCAGCCGAATCTCCAATTTCCTCTTTTTTAATCCCCAAATCTTCAATATTCACTTCCACAACCGGATATCCTATGCTTCTTACTATCACCTTTGGTATTGGAAGTGGGGTTACTGCAGCTAAAAGATCTACAGAAACAGAGGCAGCTAAAACTTCCCCAAAATTGTGGTCAGTATGATTCCCTATAACTTCAATTCTTCCGGGGGAGCTAAAAAGAAAGGTCTGCCCATTAACACTATTATTATGTTCTTTAACGAGAGAGGAAACCCTTTCAGCTGCGATTTCAACTGACGTATTGTAGATTGAGCTCACTATTTCTATAAATTTCGGATTGTTTGACAAGGATTTTTTCTCATATTGATTTGCCATATTTCCTCCGCCATTGTATAATCACTTAATGAGAGGAATTATACCATATCCTCTCAATTATTTGCAAACTAGGTGTCGCTTTCAAATTTTTTTTGGCGACCCTTTTATATTTTCTTTGAGGTATCGATTATGAATAAAAATGACACATCCATCGGGGTTTGTTTAGCAAACCTTATTGAGTACGCAAAAAATATTATCGGGCTTGATAACTATGATTCAATTTATGCTCACAACCAGCTGATTTCTCTCTTTAATCTTAACAGTTTTTCCCTCCCTGAAAACCCGATCCCCGAGTTTCAGCAAGGAATAATGGATAAAATTATAGACTACTCAGTAAAAAATGGTTTGATTGGGTCGAATGAAAAATTGACATTTGAGACAAAATTGCTTGGTTTAGTGACTCCCTCCCCTTCAAGTGTCGTAAGGAACTTTGATTCTCTAGCTGCAAGTAGAGGGACAAAGGCTGCAACAAATTATTTAAATAGTATCGGGTGGGCAAGTAATTATCTTAGAAAAAAGGACATAGATAAAAATATAGTGTGGAAGAGTGCGCAGCCAGGGGGAAGTATAATTATTTCCATTAATCTTGCTAAACCCGAAAAAGATAATAAACAAGTGGCAGCTCAATCAAAAGCAACTCCCTCCGGGCATCCAAAATGTCCGATATGTTTAGAGAATTTAGGACTTTCCGGAAAACGCGATACTTTAAGGCTTGTCCCTTTATTTTTAAACGATGAAGCATGGTTTTTACAATATTCGCCTTATGTTTATTTTGAGGAACATTGTATTGCCGTTTCTGAAGAACACAGACCTATGCGAGTAGACCGTAATACCTTCCAAAGATTATTAGAGTTTGTAGAGATGTTTCCGCACTATTTTATGGGAAGCAATGCCGATCTTCCGATTGTTGGCGGGTCAATCTTATCTCATGAACATTATCAAGGAGGCGGTAAAGTATTACCGATGTTCGAAAGAAAGGCAAAAAGATATTTCACAAACGAAAAGCATCCCGGGGTCTCAATCGCCATTTTAGATTGGTATAACTCAGTTATTAAACTAACCTCTCTCAATAAAAAAGAACTAATTGAGCAAGCGAATGAAATACTTCTCTCTTGGAGAGAATATTCTGACGATTCAGCTAACATTCTATCAAAAACAACCGAACAACATAATACCATTACTATAATAGCGACAAGTGAAGGAAATAATGGATTTTGTTTATATTTGATTTTACGTAATAACCGAACAGATGAAACCCATCCTTTTGGGATATTCCACCCAACCGAAGATATGCACAACATAAAGAAGGAGGGTATTGGTTTGATTGAGGCAATGGGATTATTTATTCTTCCCGGAAGGCTAAAGTCCGAATGTGACATGATAACGGAAATACTTACGGGAGTCAAACCTTTGAATTTTGCTGAAATAAGCGCAGAAGACCACCCTCTCTGCAAACATTTGGGGATGCTCATGCAACTTGCAAACGACCATGGACTTGCCCTATCGAAAGAAGCGGCAGATACTGTTATTAACTCCTATATCTCTAACATGTGTATTCAAATTCTTGAATGTACAGCCGTTTATAAAAATACTGAGGAAGGGAATAATGCTTTCGACATGTTTCTGCTAAGTATGGGACTATCCCGAAAATAAAACCTTAAAAAACTAGTATTCTACTCTTCAAGGTAAAGAAAATCATTAATTTCTTTCCTTCCAAATAAACGAGTTGTTTCTTAACCTTTAATACCAATTTCCCTAACATTATGAAAGAATACAGTTTTATGAGACAATACCGAGAATATATTATACTAATTCAGTTTAATTAACCTAATACCTGACTTTAGAGGTTGGTGTTAAAAAATGGTGCTAACTCCATAATAAACCAAAGGGATGTTGATAATTC